>SHNJ01000010.1 GCA_004295055.1 Alphaproteobacteria bacterium
TTTGATGGATCTAGCAGTGGCGTTATTACCGGCGCGCAAAATATTGGTACAGGCCCTGGCGCAATTTTGAAAGAACCAGTCGGATCCACTTTAGGACTGCGCCGCATCAAATCGGCGGATACTAATTTAGATATCAGCACCGTTGCCGATGACGTCGTGATCAAAAATACCCTTCAAGTTCCAGTAAAAGGCGGCATCAACGTTGGCGGCGGCTTAATCGCAGGCGTGCCAAACACTCCGCCAGATACCACGAAAACAAAAAGCATTTACATCGGCATCGATGGCAATAAAAAAATGGTCTTCCGCCGCTTGCAAGCCGGTAATGGCGTAATTCTTAGCGATGGGGACGGTTGTACCGCCAATAACAACGGAAATCCCAGAAACGTGGATGCCATACCCGCCAATGGCGCGGCTGCAAATGCCTACGCCAATCCTAATGGCAGCGCAGGAAATATGGCTGCCCGCAACGGCGGTGGCGCACCAGCCAATCAGGCCATGGACGACGTGGTGGAAGCCAATGATGCCACCGATACCGGCAATGATGGCAGCAATATTACCGGTTGCGAAAAAGCAATCAAAATCAGCCTGGATTTAGGTTCTATTCATATCGATGAACATGATCCCGTGTTTTTATCATGGCGCAATAGCGTAATGCCGGGTGCGGCTTGCGCGGCTGGCCAAGTTATTCGTTGGGATGGCACTAGATTTGTTTGCGTGTCCGTCAATCAAACTGAAACTGACCCAGTGTTCGTGGCAACCCGCCCTGCGGCTGCCTGCGCTGCGAATGAAGTTTTAAAATGGAACGGATCTCAATTTGTGTGCACCAGCATGGCCGGTCTTGAAACCGATCCGGTATTCGTGGCCGCTCGTCCAGGCGCTGTATGTAATGGCGTGAACAATAAATTGACTTGGGATGGCGCGCACTTTACCTGCGAATCCGACCAAACTGGCGGTGGCGGCGGTGGTGGCGGTGGCAGCCCAATGTTTATCTCGGCAGTGGATTTAATTGAAAGAGTGCCGGGATTCCCAGCCAGCCTGCCAGGTATTTTCGTAATGCCATCCAACGCTTCTTTGCTGGATTGGCAGAGCCCGAATTACTATCAATATCATGTGGTCCAAGGCGATACCGATTGGAAAACGGTCGATGTCAGCGCATTGGTTCCCGCTGGAACTAAAGCGGTTATCATCAACAGCCAAATTTGGTCCGCACGGCAAAATGGCAGCAGACGCGGCGTCCGCGTGCTTGCCCGTGCTGATGCAGTATCGCCGACTGTGGTCGCGGCAAACGTACACAGCGATATCAATGACGGCGAGAACGGACAAGTTCTGCAAGCATCGGTGCCATTGGCAAACAACGGCACTTTCCAGTTCCGCGTAAAAAGCGACACTGGCGACGCATCTTGGGGTTGGAGTTCGTTTAACGTATACCTCGTCGGTTATCATGGCGGTGCTGGCGGCGGAGGTGGCGGTAATATTAACGTCGCCCACAGCGGCAGCGGCACCCCATTGGCGGCGGAAACCGGTTCAACGTCGAATTTAACCTTGAAACGCGTTTCAGGTCAGGCCGGCGTTACCATCAGTGAAAACGCTGGCGGCATTGTCATCAGCGGCAGTGGCGCAAATCAATGGTCCAGCAACGGTAACGACTTATTCTACAATACCGGCAACGTCGGTCTTGGCACCAATGCGCCTCGCCGTAAACTGGATGCGCGCGGAGACGTAGTCGCCTATACCGATAGCAGCACGTTCACGATGTTGCATAGCGGTTCAGCCATTATCTATCCTCAGTCAAACTCCTTAGGATTAAGATTCGGCACCGTTAGCGACGTTCCATCTGCTGGCGGTTATCCAAACTGGTCCGAAAAAATGCGTATCGCGCCAAACGGCAACGTTGGTATCGGCACCGTTACTCCATCGCAAAAATTACATGTCGCTGGAAACATTATGGCCGATGGATCGGTCGGTGTTGGCGGCGCGATGGATACCAATTATCGCCTGTCGGTTTCGGGCGGCAATGGTGTTTCGGTTTATGGCGCAGGTGCCCGGTTATCGGTATGGGGTGCCAACAATGAAGTTATTCACTTGCTGAATAATGGCGATATCAACAATACCGGCAACATATTATCCGAGGGCGAGATTTCAACCAAAGGTACTTATTTCGTCGCACGCGACGCAAGCGGCGGCAATACCAACAAAGTTGATATCAATAACAGCGCCATCCGCATTCTGGCTGGCGGCAACCCTGTTGTCGCTATGGGCAATAACGGCGTCATAGAAGCCGGCGCGGTCAATTCGCGCGGTAACGTAATGGGCGCTTATATGTATTCTTCCGGCAATGTCGATGCGGTTGGCAGTGTCAATTCCGGCAACGCCCGCATGTATGCAACGCCAGGCGCTGGTCAAACGGCTTATTTTTATAATAGCGCGCAAAACCAATCCAACCTGTCTTTCCAAACCAATGGTTATGTTTCTTTGAATGCCATATCGGGCCAAAGCGTTGGCATCAGCAACAATAACGTCTGGCCACCGGAATTTGCGGTTGCGGCCAACCAAACCACTGTTCGCGGATCATTGGATATTCGCCGCTGGGAAAGAAGCGGCGGAAACGATACCTATCCAAACTATATGATGCGGATTATGGCTGCGAACAGCTCGGAGGTTATAGAAACAGCCCAACAATTCCCACAATATAATCGGGATAGTATTAATGTTAATAACTTATTCTACTTATATAATCCGATGCTTAGCAAACATGCTCGTCTTGGCGTAGAGAAAATTTATGCCTATGACGGAATTTCAACCAAACATGCCGGTATCGATATCAATTTCTTCCGTACCGATGCCGGGCATGAGCATGATTATATTCGCGGTTTCATGTTATACGCACAACCAACCGTGGCGGATGATCCAAACGGCAACTATTCCATCGAATTGAAAGCCAACCGGACGACGCCAATGCATCCAAGCAATACTTTGGTCGTTCGCACCAGAGACGGCTTAGGTGACTTGCGTGTCGCTAACTTGGCCGTCACCGGAAGTATTCAAGGTCCAGGAATGGCTGGCTCGGAATACAGTTCCGTCTCTTCTTTCAACCTATCAGGACCTGCAGGTGGTACAACCGCAAACAGAAATATATCGATTGATAGCAGTGTTAAGTTTCTTGCTATCAATGCCGCTTGCAGCGTTTGGTTGAATGACAGTTCGAATGACTATGCTACCGTAACCGTTAATTTCAACGCTGGCTATACTCGCAACATCACGGCTTGTAGTGTGGCAAAAAGCGAAAATATTTCGAACGGTACTTATCAAGTCGCAGATACTAAGTTCATTCCAGTACCGGCGGGCGCAACATCAGCCACGATTACCATCCAAAGAAGCAGACAAGGTAATGGATACGCCGTGTCTGCCGAAGCCTGGGCGGTACGATAATTTCCATGCAACTAAGCTAGCCCGGCCATTTTGGCCGGGTTTTTTATTTTATTCTTATTCTAATCCAATCATTTCGGCCGGGTTTTTTTATAACTTTTTCCTTGAAAATAGTGCCCTAAAAAGATATACTTTGCCCCTAATAATAAAGTTAACGTGATAGGGGCAGAAACTATGGTAAAATTACTACGCCGGGATTCAAAATCCCAGGCCGGATACATTATGGGCGCCGTTTTGGCGGCTGTTGTGGGAATTGGCATCGCCACCACCGTCATGATGACCACGGCCACTAATTCGGCAAAAATCTCTCAAACCATTACGGCGCGATCGATCACCAATTCGACCATGTCCGGCATTTCCAGCAGCCTGGCTAGAACCGGCCGCATCACCAACGGAAATATTTTGAATCCGCGCTATGCCGTTACAGATAGTGAAGGCCATACCCCACCTGGCGGCGGCGGTTACGTTCCAGCCGAATTCGGCAGCCAAGTCGATGGCACCGGCAACAAAATCATATATTGCGCCTTTCATAACGGACCAAACGCCCCGGAAGCGACCGATGGCGAAGAAGTTCCGCCAATTGTATTGCCGGGCAATAATCGCAATACCCGCGAAGAAATGCCGCGCGCGCCAGCCTATGTTTTAATTGCCCCAAAAGGCGCGCAAGATTTAACCTGCGACAATACGACAGTTACCGAAAATACCGCCTATGGCACCTATACCCGTTTGAAAACGGACACTGAAATGCGTGAAGTTGCGGGCAACGACAGTTACAAAGCGGCGGATATCACCACTTTCATCAATGATAACGGCCAGGGCGCAGCCAATTTGGTTGGCGGCGAAATTTGCGATTGGAGAACGCAGAAATTGATCTTCGATCGCCTGCCGGACGGCACCACGGAATTCAACTGCGTGCCGGAACAAGACCCATTGGTCGAAGGCCGCACCGTTGGTTCGGCCGGCGATGCCGGCAATGTGCCGGCCAATACCGCCCGGGTTTTTAAAGAAAGCTATAAAGAACCGCATCGCCAAGACGCTTCGGATCCAGATTCGCCGATCAGCGAATTGCGTTTCCGTTCGATCGTGGCTGGCAACAATGTATCGGTTGTTCAAGACGGTGATAATATCCGTATCAGTTCAAGCGCATCGAGCGGCGGTACCATTACCGGCGGTCAAAACGTCGGCGCTGGCGCTGGCATTTACAAAGACACTACCGGTTCTTTGATGAATTTCCGCAGCTTGGTTTCGGGCGGCGGGATTATTATTCAACCTTTCGGCGATTCCGTTTTAATCACCAACACCGGATCGACGGCGGATTTGAACGGAGCCAATATCGGCGATGGCACCGGCGCAGCCGTGGAAACACCATTGGCCGAAGTGTTCAAAGATAAAACCGTTGTCGGCAATACCACCTATTTAAACTTCCGTAAAATCAAAGCCGCAGGCACGGTCAGCTTGCAACAACTGGGCACGGACACGATCCAAATCACCGGTTCGGCCATTCCTGGCCCACAAGGTCCGCAAGGCCCTCCCGGCTCGAACGGCCCACAAGGTCCTCCCGGCCCTCCTGGTCCGCAAGGCCCTCCTGGATCCGGCAGCTGGACTGTGGTTGGCGACAATCAATACAGCTCGAACGCCGGTAACGTCGGCATCGGCACCTCCACTCCCGGTCAAAAACTGACCGTTGCTGGAAATATCTATGCCGAAGGCAGCATTCGCGGATCTTATTTTGTACTGGCTTCGAATACCAATCCAACCCAGCATCGCATGGATATGTATCCTGTCAATCCGACGGGCGGCATCGAACATGTGGAAACCCAGGATCCGTATGACAATAACAATGCGGCCAATACCAACAACTTGTTTTACTTTTACAACGTTGGTTTAGGCCGCCATGCGCGTATCGGCGTTGAAAAAGTCTATGCTTATGACGGTATCGCAACCAAGCACAATGGCGTCGATATCAACTATTTCAACGGCCATACTTTCCAGCGCGGGTTTAAATTATACGCAACCACTACTGGAACGCAGGAAGGCAATTTCCGCTTGATGGCAAAAACCAGCCGCATGGGCGTATTGCATTCCGCCAATACTTTTGCGTTTACCACGCGGGGCGACAATAAATTCGCCGATATCCGCGTGGGCGCCGTTGGTATTATGGGCGATAACTGGAATCATCAAATGGCAATCATGCCGTTTGCGGGTGGCGAAGCGATTGAAACCGCTCCTGGCGGCAATCCAGCCATGAACAACAATAATTTGTTCTGGCTGTTTAACCAGCCGTTAGGCCGCCATGCGCGTTTGGGCGTAGAAAAACTTTATGCGTATGACGGTATCGCGACCAAGCATAATGGTGTCGATATCAACTATTTCCCAACCACTGGCGATACCAACCAGTTCCGCCGCGGTTTCCGCCTGTATGCGGTACCGGACAACGGTTCGTCGGATGGCGATTTCCGCATTGAATTGAAAGCGCCGCGTTATGGCCCAATGGATCAACGCAATACTGTTGCGTTGAAAACCAATGATGGCAATTACGCCGATCTGCGCGTTGGCAATTTGACCGTAACCGGTACGATCACCGGCGGCGGTGGTGGCGGTGGCGGCAGCAGCTTCCAAGGCGTTACCTTGGGCAGTGAAGTTGCCAATACTTTGACCCGCAACGATGGCGGTGGACAAGGTATTTATAACCAAACCAGCTCGACCAACATGCCAATCAAGCCAGGCGATGCAACCATGTTAAAAGTGACCGCACGCTGCTTTGCCGGCGCCAAAGGCGACAAACCGGCGAATCTTGCCGGTAAAATTTACATGAAACGCGCTGATAACAGCGTAATCATGGAATTCGTGCCTTGCCGCGGTTTCTATGCCCCGGAACGGGATGGAACTATTGGTTTTGGCAGCGGCAGCAACGATGCCGAACCGCAAACCATGATGTACCCAATTCCGACCGCCACTTCCTATGTAACTTTGGAATCCAAAGTTTATTCGGCAAAATGGCAGGCGCAAGTGGATGTACGCGCTACTTATATGAAGTAAGTGGCATTTATTTGAAAAACCCGGCTTCGGCCGGGTTTTTTATGGACGTAAAGGAACAAATAATGACGGCAATTTATCCCCGTATAAAGGATACCAAACAACTTCTGGGCTTGACGTTACAGCCATTGTTGCGTACATCCGTAACCTTAGCTCTACAATTAAATAGGACTTTATCATGACCGCGGGCAGCGACTGGCTTTCTGCATTGACTGACACTGTGTCGATTTTCGGCAAATCGGGCAATACCACCGTTCCGCCAGATGCCAATGCCGCTTTGGTGTTGGGCGACGGCACCGTATTTTACGGGCGCGGCATCGGCGCGACCGGCGAAGCGGTTGGCGAAGTATGTTTCAATACCGCCATGACCGGATATCAGGAAATAATCACCGACCCTTCCTATGCTGGGCAAATTATCACTTTTACATTCCCGCATATTGGAAACGTCGGCACCAATCTGGACGATATTGAAACCATAAATCCGGCTTGCCGCGGTATCGTACTGCGCGCCGATATTACCGAACCCGCCAATTACCGCGCCGTTCAGCATTTGGACGCATGGATGAAGGCGCGCGGCATTCCCGGAATAACGGGGATTGATACTCGCGCTTTAACACAACGTATCCGCGATCATGGCGCTCCGAACGGGGCAATTTTCCATTCCAAGTCCGGCAAAATCGACATCGATCATTTGAAAAAAGCCGCCAAAGAATGGCCTGGATTGAACGGCATGGATCTGGCCATCGACGTGACTTGCCATCAAACTTATCATTGGACGGAAACGTCCTGGTACCGCGCCCCCAATGCCGGCGGTGAAGGATACGGCAAATTGGCCGAAGACACACAAGGCCAATTGTTCGGCACAGCCGCGCCGGCACAAAAAGCCTGGCAGCCCGTGATCAAACCGAAATTCCATGTGGTCGCAATCGATTACGGCGCGAAAAGAAATATTTTGCGCATGCTGGCGGGAACGGGATGCAAAGTCACCGTGGTTCCAGCCAAAACAACCGCGCAAGAAATTTTATCGCATAAGCCCGATGGCGTGTTTTTATCGAACGGCCCGGGCGATCCCGCCGCGACTGGCAAATACGCCGTGCCTGTTATTCAGGATTTGATCAAACGCCGCATGCCGATTTTTGGAATTTGCTTGGGCCATCAATTGCTTGGTCTCGCGCTGGGCGGACGCACTGAAAAAATGCCGCGCGGTCATCGCGGCGCGAATCACCCGGTCAAGGATCATGAAACCGGCAAAGTCGAAATCACCAGCCAAAATCACGGCTTTATGGTGGTTCCATCATCCCTGCCGAAGAATGCGAAAATCACGCACACGTCGTTATTCGACAATAGCTGCGAAGGGTTCAAAATGACCGATCATCCGGTATTTTGTGTGCAATACCATCCAGAGGCTTCGCCCGGCCCACACGACAGCCATTATTTATTCCACCGTTTCGTTGAAATGATGGACCATGAAAAATCGATCACGATGCCAACCGCAAAAACGGCGAATGGGAAATAAAAAATGACAATACCCAAAACAACGCTGTCGTTTTACCTACACATCGCCGTTGTCGCCGCAATTGTGTTTGCAATTGGTTCTTATTTTTTATCCTCCCAAAACGCGAACGGAACACACAACATATCGTCCAAAGAATCTACTTATGATCGCGTCATGCGTACCAAAACTTTGCGCTGTGGATTCGCCACATGGTATCCCAATATGGTAATCGATCCTAATACCGGCCAAAAATCCGGCAGTTCTTTCGATGTGATGAATAAAATCGGCGAAATTTTGAATCTAAAAGTAGAATGGGCCCAAGAAGCCGGATTCGGCACCGCAGAACAAGATTTATTGAATGGGCGTTACGATGCCCTGTGCGCTGATGTTTGTTTTGAAGCTAAACGCACTAAATTTACTTATTTCTCCCGTCCTTTTGTTCAATCGCCGCTTTATATAATTGGCCGCAATGGCGACCACAGATTCGATAACGATTGGTCTATTGCCAATAGCGGTGATATAAAAGCCGGCGTATTACGCAATACGATTTTAGAACACTTGGCTAATAGATTGGTTCCGAAAGCCACACAAGTCGACATTAGCGAATTGGGTGCCGACACCGATGTGATGCTGGCGTTAGCGGCCAAAAAAATCGATATTTCGTTTAACAATCTTATTTCGGTAGACCGATATAACGCCAAAAATCCCGGCAGTGCCAAAACCATCGGCAAGCCGGTAGGCACATGTTATTCAGGTTTCATGTTGCCGCATGGCGATCAGAAACTGAAGTATATGATTGATGGCGCCATTAATGAAATGATTGCCGAAGGATCGATTGCCCCGATTTATAAAAAGTATTTGCCGGACGATCCGCGATATTGGCAAGTGCCGCAAGGGGATATGTTTTCTAAAAATGATTTTAATAATAAGTAGAACGGAATTGTAATGCCAAAACGTACAGACATTAAATCCATCTTAATCATCGGCGCGGGTCCGATTATCATCGGCCAGGCGTGCGAATTCGATTATTCCGGCGCGCAAGCATGCAAGGCGTTACGCGCCGAAGGATACCGCGTGATTTTGGTTAATTCCAATCCCGCTACTATCATGACCGATCCTGAAATGGCAGATGCGACTTATATTGAACCGATCACGCCGGAATTTGTCGAACGCGTGATCGCCAAAGAAAAACCGGATGCGTTATTGCCTACCATGGGCGGACAAACCGCATTGAATACCGCCGTTGCATTGGCGGAATCCGGCATTCTGGAAAAATATGATGTCGAGTTGATCGGCGCGCAACTGGGCCCGATTAAAAAAGCCGAGGACCGCGAATTGTTCCGCGACGCGATGACCAAAATCGGTTTGGAATCGCCGAAAAGCCGCATGGCCAATTCCATGCAGCAGGCAATCGAACATTTGGAATATGTCGGATTGCCTGCGATCATCCGTCCATCTTTTACCCTTGGCGGCACTGGCGGCGGCATCGCATACAACAAACAAGAATTTATGGACATTGTCGAAAGCGCGCTGCGCGCTTCGCCGACCCATTCCGCGCTGATCGAAGAATCTGTTCTAGGTTGGAAAGAATTCGAAATGGAAGTCGTGCGCGACAAGGCCGACAATTCCATCATCATTTGTTCGATTGAAAATATCGATCCGATGGGCGTGCATACTGGCGATTCGATCACTGTTGCCCCTGCCCTGACGCTGACGGATAAAGAATATCAAATTATGCGCAACGCATCGATCGCGGTATTGCGTGAAATCGGCGTTGAAACCGGCGGATCGAACGTGCAGTTTGCGATCAATCCCGATAATGGCCGCATGGTCGTTATTGAAATGAACCCACGCGTATCGCGCTCGTCGGCTCTGGCATCCAAGGCGACTGGATTCCCGATTGCCAAAATCGCCGCGAAATTGGCGGTTGGATACACGCTGGATGAATTGAAAAACGACATTACCCAGGTCACACCCGCATCGTTCGAACCGACCATCGATTACGTCGTTACCAAAATCCCGAGATTCGCCTTTGAAAAATTCCCAGGTACCAAGCCGTTATTGACCACCGCGATGAAATCGGTTGGCGAAGTGATGGCGATTGGCCGGTGTTTCGCCGAGTCCTTGCAAAAAGGTTTGCGAGGCATTGAAACCGGTTTAACGGGATTAAACGAAATTGAAATTCCAAATTCCGACAACGGCCAAAACCGCGAGGCGATTGCCGCCGCGCTGTCGACCGCGACGCCAGACCGTTTATTGCTGGTCGCGCAAGCGTTTCGTTACGGCTGGAGCATTGACGAAGTATACGAACGCTGCTTCATCGACAAATGGTTCTTGCAACAAATCAAGGATCTTGTGGATATCGAAAACAGCATCCGCAAAAAAGGATTGGACAAGGACGCTGGCGAAATCGCCCGTTTGAAACGGCTGGGTTTCAGCGATGCGCGTTTGGCGGAATTATTAAAAATTCCGGAAGACAAATTCCGCAAAATCCGCACCCAGTTGGGCGTTAAGCCCGTTTATAAACGCATCGACACCTGCGCCGCCGAATTTGCATCGAACACCAAATATATGTATTCGACGTATGAAGGCAATGGATATTCCGCCCCGGTATGTGAATCTGACATTAGCGATAAGCGCAAAGTGATTATTCTGGGCGGCGGTCCGAACCGCATCGGCCAAGGGATTGAATTCGATTATTGCTGCGTTCACGCCGCCTATGCCTTGCGCGAGACCGGCATTGAAACCATCATGGTTAATTGCAACCCAGAAACCGTATCAACCGATTACGACACATCCGACCGGTTATATTTCGAACCGTTGACCGCCGAGGACGTGATCGCGATTGCGCACAAGGAAATGGAAAGCGGCCAATTGCTGGGCACGATCGTGCAATATGGCGGCCAAACGCCGTTGAAATTGGCGCATGCACTATCCGAAGCCGGAATTCCGATTTTGGGAACATCGGTCGATGCCATCGATTTGGCCGAAGACCGCGAACGTTTCCAAAAATTGATTCACGATTTGAAGCTGAAACAGCCGAACAACGGCACGGCGACAAATCTTGAAACCGCCGAAAAAGTCGCGGAAAAAGTGGGTTTCCCATTGGTCATCCGTCCGTCTTATGTTTTGGGCGGCCGCGCGATGGAAATCGTCGGCGATATGGAAGGTTTGCGCCGGTATATGTCCAAGGCCGTGCAAGTATCGGGCAAAAATCCGGTATTGCTGGATTCGTTCCTGCGCGACGCGATTGAAATCGACGTCGACGTTATTTGCGATGGAACGGACACATATGTCGCAGGTGTCATGGAGCATATTGAGGAAGCCGGGATTCATTCCGGCGATTCTGCCTGTTCCCTGCCCCCATATTCGCTGGATGCGGAAACCATTGCCGAGCTTGAAAAACAAGCGTCCGATATGGCAAAGGCCTTGGGCGTTGTCGGGTTGATGAACGTGCAATTCGCGATCCAAGGCAATGATATATATGTATTGGAAGTCAACCCGCGCGCATCCCGCACCGTGCCGTTTGTCGCAAAGGCCGTCGGATTGCCGGTTGCAAAAATCGCCGCGCGCGTCATGGCTGGCGAGAAATTGCCGTCATTCAATTTAAAACCGATTCAATTGAACCACGTTGCGGTGAAAGAACCCGTGTTCCCATTCAACCGTTTTGCGGGGGTCGACGTATTGTTAGGGCCAGAAATGAAATCGACCGGCGAGGTCATGGGCATCGATCAAGATTTCGCCCGTGCTTTTGCCAAGGCGATGATTGGCGCATCGGCGAAATTGCCATTAAAAGGCACGGTGTTTATTTCAGTGAAAAATTCCGACAAACAAACCATGGTGGAACCGGCGCGTCATATGTCGAGCATGGGATTCACCATCATGGCCACGCGCGGCACCGCGAGTTTCCTGCGCCAGAATGGTATTCCAGTGGTTGCGGTGAATAAAGTGTTAGAAGGTCGTCCGCATATTGTGGATGCGATTATCGACGGCAAAGTGAATTTGATTTTCAACACCACCGCCGGAAACCAGTCGATCACCGATTCGTTCAGCATCCGCCGCACCGCGTTACAGCAAGGCGTGCCTTGCTTTACCACCGTGTCGGCCATCTGGGCAACGGTTGCGGCGATTGCCGCGCTGCGCAAAGGTCCGCTTGGCGTGGAATCCATTCAGTCTTATTTTAAGAAAGCCGCATAATCGCAATTAGCGCGACTTTTCATGCACAATATAGCGCGCGCTTAATTGAAGGCGGACGGGATTGTCATCGACTTTAAGCGGAAATATAAGGGCTATTCCCGCTTCAGCTTTGTTGCGATCAAAAACCCTTTGCTCATCCCTGGTTAAATCTGCGCGCAAGGCCTCTAACGGTTGTCTTGGAACGCCCTTATATTCATAAGCTGCTGTGGTTAGCATATCAATGCGATTGCGAGTGGGAGAACCTTCGGCAAATTGATTGCCAGCATCCCTTAAAGCTTCTACATAATATAGCCGCCAATCAAAGAATCCAACCACCGTTACTGGGTATGCCCGTTGAGGTTGTTTAAGCACGGGCGACACCAGGTCCTCGCCCGAATTTGTTGTCAATACATCCGCATATAGAGCTTTAGGAGATTGCTTAACTTGCGCCGATACTTTTTCATCCGTTGTTTTCTTAATATTTGCAAGATCTTTTGCAACGGCTTCTTGCTGTGAAAAATCTTCTCTATATTGTTGCACCGCAGGAACTACAAATTTCTGAAAAAGCGTTTTTGGCGTAATTGGACCGCTATTGCTCTCGGGCGATAAAAAATCCCTCAACAATTTCGCATCATTTTCCAACAATCGGGATAAAATCGCCGCTGAATCGTAACTTCGTTCTGATGGCTGTAGCACGCTAAGATTAAGAAAATCGTTCCAAGTTGCTTCGGCTAAATATTCCCTGGCCTTTTGCAAATCGCGGCGCCATTCCTGCGAATCAGCGCCATGGTTTTGATATGAAATCTGCAAAAACCGAGCCACTGCATATGTTTCGGCCCGTTGTTCCGATACATCATCCGATTTATTCTGGGCCGCAGTGCTGGTATTGCCTAAATAATCATGACGATGGCCATCTTCGTGCAAAGCAACAAGAACGGAACGATCATAGTCTGTTAATTGCGGAACAAAATTATTGTAAAATACATGATCAACATAAGAATTTTTGTATTCTTGAACAGAAGTGTATCCAAGGGTGAATAAAGAATTATGCGGAGACAATACCGTGCTTGTATTCATCGCTTCCAGCCAACTGTAAACAATGCGATTTTCTTCCGCGCCGGTTACTTGATACAAAACGGATGCGTAACTTGTGGTGTTAGTTGTTTGGTTGGCTGCGCCATTCTGAACATCAACATGTATTCTTGGCCGCATATCCTGCATTAAGAAATAATCTTCGGTGGAGCGATAATCGGCAAAAACATAAACATAATTAGGTTGAACGTCTCTACGGGCGTCGCTAAGCGCTAGGCGTATATTTCTATAATCATCGGAATTACCGAAACGTAAATATTCCGGTATAAAAGAATCGCGGTAAATAACTGCTGTTGTCGCGCTATACCCCACAAAAGCGACTTGATTTTCTTGCCGCAGGAATTCAACGAATTGCCGATCGGACGTTGATAACGATTGCGATCCAAGAATAACATGCGCTGCATTCTTGGACGGTTCCGCAGGGGTCGGTTGTGGAGAATCCGCAATTACAGAATTTGACGGTTCAGCAACCGGTGCTGAAGATTGCGTTATGCTTGTCGATGAAGATATGGCGATATCGGATAAAGGTTGCGCCGGTTTTTGGACAGCGGTGGCCAATGCCATTAGGCCCAGAGTCATGCCCCAAGCGTATGGAAAATTTGGCCTTTTTACAGTTTTTTGCATAGAAAAAGTATATCATATTTTATCCTAAAAGGAAACTATCTTTTATATGATAATATATTGAAAATAAATGATATTTACCTGTTTGCGCGGGGGCTATAATCGGTTATAGTGAAATTCTGGCGCCGCAAAGCGATTTGTAATCTTTGCGGGCATTTTTTTTGTTTTTCTAAAGAAGGAATAAGAGGCATGGAAAAAGTCCCGATGACTCTGCAAGGTTTTGAAACCTTGGAAAAAGAATTGAAGAATTTGCGTTCGGTTGAACGCCCCGCCGTAATCGCCGCGATTGCCGAAGCGCGCGCGCACGGCGATTTGTCCGAAAACGCGGAATATCACGCTGCTCGCGAGAAACAAAGTTTTATCGAAGGCCGCATTTTGGAACTCGAAGATAAACTCAGCCGCGCAGAAGTGATCGACCCATCTAAATTCGACGGTAAGACGATTAAGTTCGGCGCGCATGTGGTGTTAGAAGACGAAGATTCCGGCGACGAAGTCAAATATCAAATCGTCGGCGCTGACGAAGCGAATTTGGAAAAAGGCCGTATTTCGATCATCTCGCCCCTGGGCCGCGCGTTGATTGGCAAAGCACAAGGTGATTCGGTCGAAGTCACGACGCCGCGCGGATCGAAATCGTATGAAATCATGCAAGTGAAGTTTGCGTAAATAAATATTACGCCACTAATTCTGCTTCTCTGGTTTTAGCTTTAGCTGCAACTCTGGCCGCGACATCCGAAATACGCGCATTCATGGGCGGCGGTAATGGCCTTGAGTCAACCTTGCTCATGGGAACCAGGCCGTCAGGCATTCCCGGGGTTGCGTAAACAACGGGTTCGGAACCAATAGCGGCAATATTCGCAGGCACAGTTACAACACGCACTGTCACAGTCGGATCACTAAATTCATTCTCAGAAGCCCGTATCGGTGTTGCGCGCTGTCTTGTTGGCGATGGCGGCGGGAGAATTGGAACCGCCTTAACCGCAGGCACAGAAGCTGCCACCGCCGCAGCCGGAACAGCTTTGCGGGTTGCGGCAACCGGCACAACCGCTTTTAATGGGGGTCTTTTTACACCAGTTAACTTATGGCTTAATGCCTCCGCCCATAATCGCTGATGATTTTCAACCGTGGATGGATGCAAAATTGAAACCGATTTTATAACTGGTTTTGGTTCGTCTTTTTTTGCTTTGGCTGTTCCTTGCGCAGTTGCTTTTTCTTCGGCGTGCGGTTTAATTCCGGCGATAGACTTAATTTCCAATTCCGATTGAAGATCGGCAATACCAGCCAATACCCGGTCTATTTCTTTTTCTACTTCACCGCCTTCTTTAACGTCTATCTGGCCCTTTCTCCACCGCATTAATGATGCGGCTATTTCCGTGTTCTTTGTGCATGCCTTGCCATACGCATGGGCAGCCGCCAACATAATCGCATTGTTCGGCGTATTGGTAATCGCAATCAATCGCATGAATCCGCATACGGCATAATTTTCAGCCGCTGGAAAATTGGCGCGATAAGCCTGCGCAATCTGTTCGTTTTCAAGAATCCGGTGACGCGATACGTATCCTAAAACAGTTAGGCCATTTTGAACAACGCAACCGCTGCGGCATTCGCCTTCGGTGGTATTTTGCTTAAATTTATAGGGTGTTGTATACCTGGATGATTCCCCGCCGGCTTTACCATCTTGATTTTTTCCATTTTGAGCCAAAAGCCATAATGGTCCGGTTCTTCTTTTTCCACGGACGGGTTTTTCTGTCCCGGCGGCCATGCCCATTATGGCGCGAATTTTTAAAATAGGAACCGTTAAAACATCTTCTACCGATCCGTCATTTTGCTCGGCTTTTTTCAATTCTCTGCCCGTTTCAGCAACAACAATATCCACGGCCTCGGTCAAACATTGGTGAACGAAAATGGCTTTGGCGGATCGATTATAAAAATCAATATTAGATGGCTGGAACAAATTTCGTTTCTGCATATCGTCAATGACTTCTTTGGCCCATCCCACAAGTTTGTCGGCATCGTCCATATTGCCGACCAAGCCCTTATTACCGCGAACTTCCGTACGATAACGGTGCAGACGTTGTTGCAAACCCTCAAAATGACCCGATCGCATTAATGCGTCGCTACTCTTATTCATACCCATACCCATATATTTTATTGTTTCTGTAAAGGTTATAACATATTGTTACTGTTTTGTGAAATCTAATATACGTCACTCAGTACAAAAAATTGATGATAAAATCAATATAATTCAATATGTTACATACAATTGAATTTTGGGCTGTTTTATTTCGCCAAAATAGCGGCCTTTAAAATATCTGAAAAAGAACTGTACAGATCCAGATCATAAAGTTAAGATTTGGAACAAAGGGTACATAATAATGGACAGCAGAGAAAAGGGTCACAATCCAAGAACCGTCTTTCTTACCTTAAAAGGAAAAGCGTTATCCCCTACCCATTACTTTCCACACCTAAAAGATTCTGTCAGCCTTAACAGTCTGTCATCGGCCCTGCATACTTGGCGGCAAATGATAACGGATCAATATGACAGGGCTGGATTGCCGGCCGAACTGACAGAAAGATGCCAAAGATTTTATTTCTTCAGCCCAAAAGAAGTTTTCAACCAAATAAGGCCGGGAATATTCCATGCGGTGGGATTGGACGAAAATTTATTGATCGAAGTGGCTTATCAAGCCGCCGATAAAAAATCCCAGCGCCAAGTTTGGCATGAAATCTATGCCAAAGCAGCGGCGAAAGTTTTGATACAAAAAGTTCAAGGCGCGGTTATTCCGGTTGTAGTTTATGGATATGAAGAATACGCGCAACAATGCCTGCCATCCATGCCCGGTCCGGGGGATTGGGCCAATTTCGGTCAGGATTGGTTGCAATTAGACGATTTAATCCGGCAAAATGGCGATCCAGCCGCGTTCCGGGCATTGACCGAATTTCGAGAAACAATCAAAAGCGCCGGCTGCCGATTGGTGATTATCACCCATATGGCTGTTGATACCCCGCCCAGAAACGGCGTTACAATGGCCAGCACCAGTTGGAGTCTAGGCCCATATGCCAGACAAGTAATTCAGATTGAATAAATAAAAAAGGCGCCGGAAGGCGCCTTTGATATTCGATTCACAAAACCGTTACGCGGCTTTGGAAAAATCTTCTTCATCCACCGGCACGCCCGGAGCATATTTGCTGGTGCGTACGCACAACATCGACTTAACGTTGGCAACACCCGGAGCGGATGTCAGTTGGGTTGTCAAAAACCGCTGATAGTCATCCCAGTTATGGGCAACGATTTTCAAGATAAAATCGGTTTCGCCAGCCATCATGTGGCATTCGCGAACCATTGGCCAGCTGTTGATGCGGGATTCAAACGATTTCAAATCGCCTTCCGACTGGCTGGCAAGACCAACCAAGGCAAATACGCATACGCCGTAATTTAACGCTTCGGCCGAAAGATCGGCGTGATAACCTTTGATATAACCGGATTCTTCCAGGGCGCGAACGCGGCGCAAACACGGCGGCGCGGAAATACCGGCACGTTCGGCCAATTCAACATTGGTCATACGGCCATTGCCCTGCAAATCGCGCAAAATTTGGCGATCAATTTTATCTAACTTAATTCTCTTCATAAATGACTCCCAACAAGAAGGATTGCAATGTTATGTTGACACCGCAATTTTTAAACTATTATTGTTCTCTACCTGATTGATTGAATTACCCACTTCTAAATCAGCAAATTCCATAAGATTTTTATAGGATAAGTCTGATTTTTGAACGGATGTTGCTTTGTTTTAAACAGATTTACTTGCCTTCGCAAGTAGAAAATTCTAAAAAAAGGCATAGTTTATATACAAGAATAACAAAGGTTAATGAACATGACGGCGGCTAAAAAACCTCTAAAACATTCAAAACTATTGATTATTGGCGGTGGCCCTGCGGGGTACACAGCGGCAATCTATGCGGCGCGCGCAGCCCTCGGGCCAGTTTTAGTCACGGGTCTTCAACCAGGCGGCCAATTGATGACCACAACCGATGTAGAAAATTATCCCGGCTTTGCCCACGCCGTACAGGGTCCGCAATTGATGGAACAAATGTACGAACAGGCCAAAAATGTCGGCACTGAAATTATTACCGACCATATCGCCAGCGTCGATTTTAAATCAAAGCCCTTTACCGCCCACGGAGACGAACATACCTATACTGCGGACGCCGTGATCATTTGCACGGGCGCTCAGGCCAAATGGCTGGGCATAGAATCGGAAATGCATTTCCGCGGTTACGGCGTTTCGGGCTGCGCCACATGTGACGGATTCTTTTTCAAAAATAAAACCGTGGCTATTGTCGGCGGCGGCAACACCGCCATGGAAGAGGCGTTATATCTGACCCACCACGCCAAGGAAGTAATCATGATTCACCGCCGGGATCAATTCCGCGGCGAGAAAATTTTACAACAACGCATCGCGCAAAATCCAAAAATTAAAGTAATTTGGAACAGCGCCGTCGATGCCGTTTTAGGCACAGATAATCCAAAGTCGGTGAATGGATTGACGTTGGTAGACAACAAAACCGGCAAAAAGCAAAATGTTGCCGTCGATGGATTATTCGTTGCCATCGGCCATGCGCCAGCAACCGAATTATTCAAAGGCCAAATCGATCTGGATAATGACGGGTATATTAAAACGGCTCCCGGTACCGTAAAAACCAATATTCCAGGCGTCTACGCCGCCGGCGATGTTATCGATAAAATCTATCGCCAGGCTGTGACCGCCGCCGGTCTTGGATGCATGGCGGCGCTGGATGCCGAAAAATATCTAAGCCATCAATCGCAAACAACGGTGCCCGCCGCCGCGGAATAGGATTTTATGCCAATCAAATCGTCTAATACGTTAGATTGGAACCGCCTGAAAATTTTTCACATGGTGGCCGAGGCCGGCAGTTTTACCGAAGCAGGACGCCGGTTACGCCTTAGCCAATCCGCCGTCAGCCGGCAAGTCAGCGCATTGGAAAAAAGCCTTAGCAATGTTCAATTATTTCACCGCCATGCGCGGGGACTTGCCTTAACCGAACATGGCCAGGCCTTGTTTGAAACGGCTCAGGAACTTGTGTCTAAATTATCGGCGACGCAAGGCTTGTTGATGGAACAGAAAGACAAAGCCGCAGGCACATTGCGAATTGCCGCGACTATTGGCATGGGCACAACCTGGCTTTCGTCCAGAATCGGTTTATTTTGCCAACGCTATCCCGAAATTAATCTGGAATTGCGCCTAAGCGATTATCCGGTCGATTTAACCCGGGCAGAAGCCGATGTCGCCATTCAGATGACCGCGCCCAACCAGCCGGGATTGGTACAGCGCCCGTTTGCCACCATCAACCTGGCGCCTTATGCATCCGAGGAATATATTCGTAACTATGGCATGCCTCAGCATCCAAAAGATTTGGATAAGCATATTTTAATTGTCTATGGACCGACAACTCCGGCCTTGTTCAATGACGCCAATTGGCTTTTGTCGTTAGGCCGCGAAGATGAAGGCGTGCGGCACCCGCGCGTTTATATCAACAGCAATTTAGGCATGTTGAATGCCTGCGCAGGCGGCGCTGGCATTGCATCCTTGCCAAATTATTTGGCAGCGGAAAGACCAAATTTGATTTGCGTGCTGTCTGGAATTGAAGGGCCAAAAATACCAACCTATTACGTCTATCCAGAAGCCTTGAGAAATTCTAAAAGAATTCATGTCTTACGAGAGTTTTTATTAGAGCAAGCGAGCCTTACAGAATTTTAAGATATTGATATATAATAATTTTATCTATGCGTTTAACGCATGGGCATCCCTTGAATTTAGCTATTTTAAATATAACAAATTATACATATAACTGTGGTCGATAGTTGTTGTTCGAAAGGACAATTGGCTTAACTGTCAACCAGACTCCGGTCTGGAGAGTGGGTATCGCTAGATCCCGCTCACATGTCTAGAAGACATGAAGCCTCCCTGTTCAACTCGCCGGGCTTTGACCCGGCAGTTTTTTTTCTAGGGGTTATGAATGCCTCGTCCGGCTCCTCGCGAACAACAAATTTTTAGCGCTTTACGCGAAACTTCTTCAACGGATGCTGATCGCGCCAACAAAATTTTCGGGATAATCAAAAGAGACCCTTTACCGCTCAAAACATTTTTTCAAAAAACGGTTTGCAGAGAAAGCGGAATATCAGAGCAAGAGAGAGAAATTTTATGTTCTGCTATATTGCTATATGTGGAATATATCGGTTCTTTTCCACTTGGCCATACCAGTGCGCCTAAATATGGCCTGCGCATAGAATCGGACCGTCCAGTGCAAACTGCATCATGGGCGGTAATAGCCCTGCGCAATTCCGAAAAGCAGGAACAGCAGATAAAAGCAGCACAGATTATTTTGGCGGGCGCAGAAAAGCTGATAGCACCCGTTGCACCAAACACCCCGATCACAACCGATACTCTTAATTTAAAATTGGCAATGAGCCTTTATTTAGCGGTCACAAATAATACTCCGCCAGAAGAACAATATTATTATTTAGGCATACATAATTTCCGGCGGGTGGCAGAAACCATGTTACAGCAAAGCCGCACGGATTTCGCCACGACTATGGTTGAATTAAGCCATGGTTGCGATAACAATCCAGCGGCACTGGAATTGGCGACTGAATATTTGCAACGCGCGGTTCATCACATCATCACAGGAAATCCAGAAACGGCATTGGGTATTATTCCCCAATTACGCGACCGCAATCAAGCGATGCGGCATGAAAGAACATCTTTCCGCACCCCACCATCGGATAGTATAGATTTGCAATTAAGCGCTTTAGAAATGTTGGCAACCGCTGTTGTGCAGCACCGGCAGGCTGCAAGCCGTACACCGCGTTAAGGCACGCAATTCTGATTAACAGGTTTAGGGCCTTGTTTAATCATGCGTTCAATAGCGGGGATAGTTTTCTTACCATAAATATTAAGGCCGCGATCCTTAGCGACATCAATGTTCTGCATTAATTTATCGGATTCCACATAATCGCTGGATTCTTCATCCATATAGGCCAAGCCAGCTTCTAAAATAGCTTCGTTTAAAACAAATCCATCATCTATTTTACCGGGCTGAAAATCGGTGGCTTTGACTTGGTCTTTTAACAAACAGAAATTGGCTTCGTTAATTTGAACATAGGCTTCAAGCATGCCATCGGCAGAAAATAAATTCGATCCATAAAATAATTGCGGGCGGACCATTTCGGTGCAATTGCAATTTTCAAATGGATAACCGCGCGTTGCCGCCAAAGCCCTGATAAATTTAATACCGCGCTGTTTCTGGTCTTCAGTCAAGATTTTCCCTTCGCCGCCTTTTAATGAAACGCCGCGCAAACGCACCGATAAACGATACGGTTCCGGCACCAGAACTTCGACTTCGATGACGTTTACATCTTTAACATCGACAATACGCACCCAGCCCGGCAATTCCCCATAAGTTTGCAGGAATTTTTTCAGTAACAATTCATCGTTATCGCCGCTTTCTGTCGTTTCATTCTGAAACGATAGCGACGCCAACATCCAAGCATAAGACCAGTCGATACTGTTATTGGCGGCATCGGCATATAATTTATTAAAATAATCGACGAACAATTCAATGCCGACGCCAGCATAAGTTTCGCCAATATTCATCCGCCGGTCTAAAATGCCAGCGCGGATATTGCCGGCTTCCTGCCCTTCTAAATACGAAGTTTGGCCTGCCGATGTTTGTCCAATATCGAACCCTTGCAACATAATTTTTCGTTCGGAATCGGAAAGGGAATTCCAATAAGTGCCGAATTTCGGTTTGTCGCCGCACAATGATTCCGGCAATGTGCACACATCTTGCGACAAAGGCGCTTTTGTTTCAGCAATTTGATTCCCGCCGGATTTCGCATTTTCTTCGGCCTTTGCTTCGACGGACTTTTTTTCAGCCGCAGCAGGATTTTCGGTTTGCGCAAAAACCAATGTGGGGAAATATCCTAAAAACAGGACAACAATAAGAAGAACTATAATCTTACGGGATAGGGTAAAGGAAACGGGCATACTCTCTTTATAGCGGCAATCCATGGCCGCCGCTAGAGACTTGCGGAAAACCTAAGCAATCTTGGTCTTTCCGGTATTTTCGCCGCTGGTCAAATCGGCGCAAGCCTTGGCAATCCGCCGGCAGCCTTCGGCCAGTTTTTCCTCGGACGCGGCATAGGAAATGCGGAAAAAATGCCCATTACCCCCGCCAAAAAATTGGCCCGGCACGGTGGCCACATGCGCGTGATACAATAAATATTCCACAAATTCTTTGTCGTCTTTTATCGGCTGTCCGTTATCTGGACGTACTTTTCCGATCAATTGGCCGCAATCGACAAACACATAAAACGCGCCTTCCGGTTTCGGGCAATCCAAGCCTGGAATTTTATTCAATTCCGTTACCATTAAATCGCGGCGGCGCCGGTAAACTTCTTTTTGTTCCGTCACATGGTTTTGCGGACCCATCAAAGCTTCGACCGCAGCGGCTTGGGAAATAGTGCTTGCGCCGGTAATTTGCTGAGACTGCAACGTAACCATATCCATGATCAATTTCTTTGGACCGCCCGCATACCCTATTCGCCATCCGGTCATACGATAGGCCTTGCTGATTCCATTCAATGTCAATGTGCGCGATTTTAAAGCTGGCATTACTTGCGCCACCGAACAAAATGGCTCCGTGTCATACGACATATGTTCGTAAATATCGTCAGTCAAAATCATGACGTGAGGATGGCGCAACAATACCTCGCCTATCGCGGCCATTTCCTTGCGGCTGTATTTTGCGCCCGTCGGATTGCAACAAGAATTAATCATTACCCATTTGGTTTTTCTGGTAATCGCCTTATCCAAATCCGCAGGATTCAATTTAAATCCGCTGGATTTCGGCGTGACGACAAAAACCGGCTGCGCGCCAAACAACGTGACGATATCTTCGTACGACGTCCAAAATGGGTTTGGAATAACCACTTCATCGCCGTCTTGCAAGGTAGCCATGAAGGCATTGAAAATCACATGCTTGCCGCCGCCGCAGACTATGATCTCTTCCAGACTGTAATCCAAACCGTTTTCGCGGCGGAATTTTTCGCGGATCGCCTCGCGTAAATCCAAGTCTCCTTGCACAGCGGGATATTTGGTACGGCCTGCTTGAATCGCCTTAATCGCGGCCTGCTTGATATTTTCCGGCGTGTCGGCATCCGGTTCACCAATCGTGAAATTTACGACCGGCTTGCCTTCGGATGCCAATTGCTTGGCGATTTTATTCATCGCCATCGTCGGTGAATCGCGCACCGCGCTCATCCGTTTCGCGCGCAAAGCTGAATAGTCAAATTCCATGATATTTATAAAGTTTCGAGGGATTAAAATTTTATTAGCCGAATCAAGCTATGCGATTTAGCCATATCCCGCAATATCGATCTTATATATAAAGCGATTATATTCCCTCTATTTGTATTATTGCGATTTATTTTTTGCACCTGCTAACGGTATCTTAACCTTTTTCGCCTATTCTGCTGCCAAGGACGGAGTAGAACTCGCAAAAAATTATAATTGCGGGAAAGTATCATAACCTACCAAGGAGATACCTATGTCCGTTTCTTATCTATCACTTGGCGCAAAAAGTATGGAAGCCACCCCCTGGCGCAAAGACGCGCAAATTCTGCAAGGTAAAATTACTGCCACTGCCGGTGAAGCCGTTAAAGCCGACGAAATCGTATTAAGCGGCCGCGCCAAAGTATTATTGGCTGGCAACGCCACCCCAATCAAACCAAATTTAGATATTCCTGTTTGTTATGGCCCAAAACCAAAATTATCGAGCGTTGACGCAACCAGATTGGCTGGAAGCGACGACATTCCGGTTTGCTACGGTCCAAAAATAGACGCCAAAGCCGATAAACTCGACGGCACATTCGTAGAGCTGGATCCAAAAAAAGCCAAACCTATCGATGGTGCAACCAAAGGCAATGACGTGATACCTCCACCACGGACCCGTCAAGAAGCGTGGGCTGATGGTTGGAGAAATTTAGGAGCCGCTACTAAACGATTAATGGAATTAGTGGACATGGCAAAAAATCCTGGCCTTAGTACCGTGGAACGCGCGAAATTAAACGAAGAGTTTAAATCCATTGTCACCCAAGTGGATCAATACGCTCAATCACTAGTGGAAGAACAAGGTTTGACCGGTGGAGACGCTCAAATTTGGCGCAATTCCGTTGGATCAAGAGAGCTATTTATTGATGGCAATGATAACTTATTGAGCGCCGAAGGCGTGCAAACTTTGTCAGACAAGTTAACCAAACGCTCTGAAGTGGTATTCCGTACTATGCAATATTTAGGCGTTGCATAAGATATAGCTCCCACACAGAGGCACATAAAATGAAACCCCGCTTTACAGCGGGGTTTTTTTATTTTTGACCGAATTTATTATCCAGCAAACGGATCTTTAACGAGGATTGTATCTTCTCGCTCTGGGCTGGTTGACAGCATCGCGATTGGCGCTTCGATCAGCTCTTCGATACGGCGCGTATATTTTACCGCGCGGGATGGCAATGCGCTCCAGGACCTTGCGCCTTTGGTCGAATCGCTCCAACCCGGCCATGTTTCGTATACCGCTTCTAATCTTTTTTGCTGTTCAGCGGATGCTGGCATGTAATCAATTTCTTTGCCGTCTAATTTATAGGCGGTGCAAATTTTTACTTCTTCCATGCCATCCAATACATCGAGTTTCGTCAGTGCAATACCGTCAATGCCGTTCACACGCACCGCTTGGCGTACCGCGACCGCATCAAACCAACCGCAACGGCGTTTACGGCCGGTAACGGTGCCGAATTCCTTGCCGCGCTGGCCGATGCCTTCGCCAATATCGTCAAACAATTCCGTTGGGAATGGACCGGACCCAACCCGCGTCGTATAAGCTTTGGTAATGCCCAGCACATAATGTACATCGCGCGGACCAAGACCGGATCCAACCGCCGCCATGCCGGCAACCGTATTAGAACTTGTTACATAAGGGTAAGTGCCGTGATCGACATCCAATAACGATCCTTGCGCGCCTTCGAATAAAATGCGTTTGCCGGCCGCTTGCGCGTCGTGCAAATGGCGGAAGGTCGGTTTAACAAACGGCAAAACCTTTGGCGTAATTTCAGCCAATTGTTTTTCGAACGCAGCACGATCGATTTCCGGCGCGTTTAAACCACGCAGTACCGCATTATGATGGAATAATAAATTATCAATTTTTTCTTTCAGCAATTGCGCATCGTTCAAATCGCAGAAACGAATTGCGCGGCGCGCGACTTTGTCTTCATACGCGGGTCCAATGCCGCGGCCGGTCGTGCCGATCTTGCCGCCAGAACGGGCTTCTTCGCGCGCTTTATCGATTTGCGAATAAAATGGCAAAATCAATACGGCGTTTTCAGCCAGCATCAAATTGTCGGGACCAAGCGATACGCCTTCTTTGCGTAAACTTTCAATTTCAGTAATCAAATGCCATGGATCGACCACGACACCGTTGCCGATCACCGATAATTTTCCGGCGCGAACGACGCCCGAAGGCAGCAAGGACAATTTATAAACCTTGCCGTCGATCACCAGCGTATGACCAGCATTATGACCGCCTTGAAAACGAACGATCACTTCGGCGCGCGAAGACAACCAATCGACGATTTTGCCTTTACCTTCATCGCCCCACTGGGCGCCGATTACTGCCACGTTACTCATTTAAATCTGCCTCACGAAAATTTAATTTGCTTTGCTCTTATATAGCGAATACGCCCAATCCAACCAAGGCAATAATTTCTGGATATCGCCGGTTTCCACCATCCCGCCGGCCCATAAGCGGATATTGGGCGGCGCTTCTTTATGACCCATAATATCGGTAGCCACTTTTTCGGCCATTAATGTATCGGCAATGGAACGGCAAATAGCCCTGGCCTGTTCATCCGGCAGTTCGCGGTAGCCGGGTTCGATAATTTTTAGACAAACCGAGGTTCGCGACCTGGCGGAAGGCTCTTCGGCTAAAAAATCCGCCCATGGCGTTTTTTCCACCCATTGATCGATTGCGGCGAAATTATTCTGGCTGCGCCGGGTCATGGCATCAAGTCCGCCATTCGTTTCGATCCATTTTAATGCATCCAAACAATCTTCGATACATAACATCGATGGGGTGTTAATGGTCGATCCATTCCAAACATCTTCATTTACTTTGCCATTTTTTAACAAACGAAATAGGCGCGGCATCGGCCAAGGCGGATTCGATTGTGCCAAGCGTTCCATAGCGCGTGGCGAACAGATAATAACTCCATGCGCCCCCTCGCCGCCCAAAACTTTTTGGAAAGAATAAGTGGTTACATCCAGCAAATCCCACGGCAAGTCATAGGCAAAAGCGGCCGAAGTAGCATCGCAAATAGTCAATCCGCCGCGGTCTGGCGATATCCAATCGGAATTGGGAACGCAAACGCCAGTGGTGGTGCCATTCCAACAAAAAATCACATCATGCGCAAAATCGATTTCATGCAAATTGGGCAATTGCCCGACCGGCGCGGTTAACACGCGCGAATTTTTTATTTTTAATTCGGTCATTACATCATGCCGCCATAAATCGCCGAAATGATCGAACACTACCGCATCGACCGGACGCGATCCGCACAAGGACCACATCGCCATTTCCATCGCGCCCGTATCCGACCCAGGCGTTAGCGCAATTTTATAATCCGCCGGAATTTTCAGAATTCGCCTGGTACGATCCAGCAAATCCCTAATACGTGCCATCGAATCCGCGCTGCGGTGCGAACGGGCAACCAAAGCATTATTCAATACCGACGGCGTCCACCCCGGCCGTTTAGCCGATGGACCGGAACCGAAATTAATATTTTTGGGTTTTTGATTGGGTTTTGACATAAGATTATTTCGTTCGATATAGCCACTTTGCCGTAATATAAGCCCAAATCAAGGGTTATTTTTTATTATAAATCAACAATTTAATTATATTGACATAAGTATTCTTTAAGGATATTATCGACACGCAATTAACAGGAAAAGCTTATTTATGAGCAATTTAAACCAGGTTACACTTTCGAATCTCGCGGAAAACATCATGCCACTGGTCCGCGCCCAGTATCTTGGTCGAATGACTTATCAAAAAATTCGCTCCTTACAAACGCTGGTTGATCAGTTCTTTACCCTAGAACATTGCCCAGAAACCAAAGCTCAATTGGAGCCGTTACGCGAGTCTAAGAAAATTACCGCTGCTTTGTTATTGCAAGCCGTTCTAACGGCCAGAGAAGAAATGAAGCGCGCTCAAGGCAAGGCGCCTGAAATAAGAAATACGGTTTCCAGTGTTATTGGCTCGCAACCAGATCTGGTAGATTTCTGCACTGAGCAGGCACGGAAGGTTTCAACTATTGATGTTGATAACCCATTAAACCGCGCCCTTTTGGTGGCAAGCGCACTATTATCCGATAAACAGCTAAAAGAAGCACATACTAAATGTACTTTGGGTTCACAGACCAAAGTGCCGGACTATGATGCTGAACTGGCAATAGAAGAAGCAAGATTAAAAAAATTAGAAGAATCCAAACCTTGGTCTTACGGTATCAAGGGAATTGCCAGACGTATTAGGAATTCTTTGGATACTGGTTATTTTTTTAAATCGTTGTTATTGGACGATCCCTTTTCCGATATTCAGCAAAAAATTAACTTGCAGCAAAGTGTGGTTAAACACGCCCAAGAAAAAGTAGCGAAAAAAGCCGAGTTAGCGGCCGCGATTGAAAAACAAAATCAAGCAAACGATTCGGCTTCAAAAATTTTTGGCCAGCTATTTGCCAACCGCATGCATAAAAAAGCTCAAACAGAAGCTAAGCGCCGATTGCCGCCAGACTCGGCAAGGCCTATCGACCAGCCCACGGCTTTGGCGTTAGTACGCCTAGAATCCGACATGCCGGAAGTTAAACTGGCCTTTGATGAGATTGTTACCGGTAAAAAACAGCTATCGCCAGCCGATATGTTTAAATATTTGCGGAACATTAAACAGCTGGCTTCATCCAGCGAGCACGCATCAATTTTAAATCAAATGCAATTATGGATTGTACAATCTATTGATCAGGGATTACTAGATACCTATGCCCAGGCGATGGCTACAGAAAAACAAGCTTTACAAGACAGCATCCAAGCACATAAAAATGACTTAAAGTCGTTCGAAACTCGTTCCACAATTGGTTATGCGATATCAGAAATAATCCGGGGCAATAGACGTAGCGCCGAACAACGCACGTACGAGCGCCGGGCGATATTGGAAACCAGCAATTACATTAAAGTTTTAGAAAATGGACCGGCTACAGTGGAAATGAATGCCATAGCGGATTTATTTACAACTGAAGTCCAAAGACGCGCTTCGACTGGAACGCCATACATATTCCATCCCGCCAATAATGCAGCGCCAAGGAAATCCAGAACGGCAAGGAAAATTTCTCACCATCCTAGCGTTCTTCAAAGAATATTTGCAACGGCTTGTAAAGTTATTTAATAATCATTCGATTGTGCGCGGGATGGGGTAAGGGTAAAAATCGCCTCCACTTCAACCGCGGCATTTAATGGCAAAGCATTGACCCCAACGGCGGCGCGCGCATGTTTGCCAATATCGCCCAATACATCCACCATTAAATTCGATGCGCCATTGATGACTTTCGGCTGATCGGCAAAACCATCGATGCAATTTACGAATCCCGTCAATTTGACGCAACGTTCGATCCGGCCCCAATCGCCGCGGCAAGCGGTTTTAATTTGCGCCAGAATATTGATCGCGCATAATTTTGCCGCTTCCGCCGCTTGTTCCACCGTGAAATCCTTGCCCACTTTTCCTTGAAACGCGATTTTACCGTCCTGCATCGGCAATTGGCCGGAAATGTAAACCATATCGTTGATCACAACGAACGGCACATAACTCGCTACCGGGGCGGCCGGCTGCGGCAACACAACACCCAGCGATTTTAATTTGGCTTCGATAATATCGCCAGCTTGCGGCATGGCGGATGGTTGGGACATGGGCATTGGAAACTCCTTTTTACAATAAACGAAATGTAATCGATCTGACCCATTACACAAAAGAAAAAGGGGCCGAGTAAAACTCAGACCCCAAGTTAGGAGGCAGGGTAAACTAAACGACCGCTAAGTGGCGCAATGGCCAGCGGACGAAACTTTGGAGGAAAAAATTCTTTTGGAAGCGATATGGTGGGAAGCCGAATTCATTATAATTTTGTAATCCCCGAAGAAAAAATATCTATATATTCTTACTCTATAACTTATCTGTAGACCGATTCGTCGGCAAAATATTCGAAAAGCGTGTATAACCTTACCAATATTTTGCAGTTTGTGGTCTTTTAACCACTATGGATAGTTGCACTATCCATAATTTGATGATTAACACGGGTTAAAACCTATGTATAGCCTAAAACCGGCCCTGGGGATGAATTTCTGTGGACGAACAAGGGGATAACATGAGTGCGCCGCACTCAATGCGCTATCCACCGCATTTTAGGCAATGCGCGCATCGTGCAAAGTAAAATAATAGTCTTCAGGATCGGAATCTTGAAAATCAAACTTACCGGTTAGCGCGACCAATTGATCCGTCGCCGGCAAATGTTTTTCCGATTCAATTAACGCCAAAGAAGCGCGCCCACCAGCATAGCAAAACGCGCAATGAAATGGGGCGCGAGACAATAAATACAATTTTTTACCCGGCGATGGAATCGATTGCAGATAACCTTCTAGCGTGACGTCCTGCCCTTTCAATTTGCGGATATCGCCGCTTATTTTTGGCAGTGCCGTGATTGCAGTGCTGGGATCGGTGCCTTCGGTGGCCTTTGCCAAAATATTCCAAGCGCCTTGCGGAATTTTAAGACCGGCATCTTGCGCCTTGGCCAATGTCGACGCCTCGCTGCGTTTGGCGAAAGCAAAAACCGGCAAGCCAATCCCGAAAGCGGTGAGAAAATTTCTTCTTTTCATGCGGCACCTTTGAAAGCGTGAAGTTTGAAAGCGTAAGGTTAGGGAAATACTATAGCAAACATGTTATAGTATAACAACTATGGCTTTTTATAGGCGATTTAGGTGGATATTAAAACACTTGAAATATCGCGTGATTTTTTAGACAATGCGCCATCGCCATCATCGGCCCATATCTCAGGATTTTCTTAATGACCATCGGCACCAGAATTCATACGTTTTTATTCGGCAAAAAAGTCGGCCAAGATGAATTTGGCAATATATATTATACCGAAAAAAGAATGGCTAAAAATCGCCGCACCAAACGTTGGGTAATTTATTATGGCGATGCCGAAGCCACCCGCGTGCCGCCCGATTGGCATGGGTGGTTGCATTACACGGTTGATGCGCCGCCGCCATCGACGGGTCTTGTTACACGCAAGCCATGGATTCGTCCGCACCAAGCCAATCAAAGCGGTACGCCCAATGCATATTTGCCGCATGGCCATCTGTTAAAGGGTGACACGCGCGCCAAGGCCACCGGCGATTATGAACCGTGGACACCCGTATAAAATAATCATTTATATTTTAAAGGAACAATTATGAGTCAGCATCAAAATACGATCGAAGCCGTTTTAGGCGCCGTTGTCTTGGCCGCCGCCGCCATGTTTTTATGGTTTGCCTATACGATGGCGGATTTGCGGTCAGAAAGCGGATACGATGTAAGTGCGCGGTTCGATAAAATTGGCGGACTTAAAATAGGATCTGACGTTCGCCTTAGCGGCATCAAAGTAGGCACCATCAGCGGACTCAGCCTCGACGATAAAAATTTCATGGCCAATGTGCGTATGACCATTCAAGAAAATATTCACTTGCCATCGGATACTGTCGCCGAAGTCGCCAGCGAAGGTTTGCTGGGTGGAAATTACTTGTCACTAGTGCCCGGCAGCGAAGATCAAACCATTCCCGCGGGCGGACAAATTAAATATACCCAAAGCCCAGTGGATTTAGTGCAATTATTGGGACGGTTTATATTCAGCGGCGCCGATAAAGCCAAAGAAGAAACCACAACCGCGCATCCGGGCGCCAGCGCCAATTAAACATGGTCGATATTTCTGTTTCCCGGCTGCAAATATTTGCAGACGAATTGCATAATATTGCCTTTACCTTGGGACAAGAATTACTGTCGTTGCGCGTTGCCGGGCTGAAGGAAACCAAAAAATCCGACAACAGTATCGTGACCAACGCCGATTTTTATTCCGATAAAATTCTGCGCCAGCATATTTCGGCCATGGAACGTCAAATTCCGATTGTCACCGAAGAAACTTACGATGCCGATCCGGCATCTGCGCCAAAAGGCATGCCTCTATACTGGTGCATCGATCCCATCGACGCCACCAGCAATTTTGTCAAAGGCGGCAGTTATTTTGCCATTAATATTGCTTTGATTAGCGCGGGGAAGCCGATTCTGGGCTTCATTCATTTCCCGGCTCTGCATATCAGTTATGGCGGAATCGCAGGCCATAATGCCTGGCGGCAAAATGCCAGCGGCCGTCTGGAAATTATTCAAGCCAAACCATATCCCGAAAAGAATTTACGTGTAATAGTTTCTTCTCATGGTCACGCAAAGCCGGAACGGCTGGGTGCGATTGCGCCCCATGAAAACATCGGCACAGTCGAACGTATCGACGGCCCGATTAAATTCGCGCATATTGCCGAAGGCAGAGCGGATTTATATCCGCGCTTTACCCATTTGCGCGAATGGGACTTGGCGGCCGGCCACGCCATTGTAATGGCGGCCGGCGGAAACATTCGCGATACGTCTGAAAATGAAATTCTGTATGGAAAAAATGCGGACTTTACATGTCCGCATTTTGTAGCGCGTGGAAAAACCGTTTAAGCGGCGCGTGCGGTAACCGTTTTTTTCGATCCGGCTTTAGCCCGGCGCAATACTTCTTTGGCCAGCGTTTCGATTTCTTTTGCCGCTTCGGAACTTGGATGGCTTTCAACCACACCCTTGCCTTCGGCAAGGCTGGCTTGGAAAGCAACCCGGCTGCCGATGGTCGCATCGGAAACCTCGGCACCCAGCAATTGCGCTTCTTCGATCATTTTTGCAGCCAAGTTCGTGCGCAAATTGATCCGATTCATAACCAGCAAGGCTGGCACTTTTTCACGGAAGCAAAATTGCAATGTTGGTTTGGTTGCCCATAAATCCATCGGGCTTGCTTGCAATGGAACAACCACAATGTCGGACGAACGGACGGCGATCGATACCTCAGCTTCGGCGCGGGGCGGCGAGTCGATCATAATAATGTCAAATCCAAATTGCTTTAGGCGCGATAGCTCGCCGACCATGCGCCAGCCGGTAATCGCAACCACTTCCGGTCCTTCATAAGCATCGGCCAGAACGCGAGCGCGCATATGACTCCATGCGCCGGCGCTGCCTTGCGGATCAATATCGATCAAGGCGACCTTATACCCCTGTTTTTGCCAAGCCACTGCCAGTTGCAAAGCCATTGTGGTTTTGCCGGCACCGCCCTTTTGTTGGGCGACAGTGACGATAATTGGGTCTTTGGTCGAATCGGAACGCATGAGGCACCTCGATAAAAAGAATGGAAATATCCATAAAACTTAAGATAAGCTATCATAATAATAATCCCCAGCTTTAGCAGCGGCCAAAGATACACGCCGCTATTTCATACACAGGTTTTTTGTGGCAGAAGTAAAGGCATAATGACTCAAATTTTACCCCCTATCCCTCCGAATATCGCGCTTTGCGCGGAAACATTGCGCCAAGGCGACCTGGTTGGAATTCCTACTGAAACTGTATACGGTCTTGCAGGAAATGCGCTGGACGAACGGGCGGTGGCACGCATTTTTGCCGCTAAAACCCGTCCCAGCTTTAATCCTTTAATCGTACACGTGGTTAATCTTGCCGCAGCGAAACGATATGCCGAATTCGGGCCGGAGGCGGAAAAAATAGCCTCGATCTTTTGGCCTGGCCCATTAACGCTGGTTTTACCAGCAAAGAAAAACAGCGGCATCGCCCGTCTGGCCACCGCCAACTTGCCCACCATCGCCATACGCGTGCCCGCCCACCCTATTGCCCAACAATTATTGCAATATTCCGGCCTGCCACTTGCGGCGCCATCGGCCAATCAATCCGGCCATATCAGTCCAACCAAGGCGCAACACGTCATTGAATCGCTGGATGGAAAATTGCCTTACGTGTTGAATGGCGGCGATTGCCGCGTTGGTTTAGAGTCGACTATCGTCGATTTGTCCGAATCAAAACCAACCATTCTGCGTTTGGGCGGTTTGGACATTGAACCGATCGAAGCCATCCTGGGCAAAGTCACCGTTCATCAAAAAACCGACGGTGGCGCCGTCAAGGCCCCCGGCATGTTATTGCGCCATTATGCGCCAAAAATCCCATTGCGCCTGGGATGCGATAATCCTCGCCCAAACGAAGCTTTATTGGCTTTTGGCATGGATATACCGAATGGATTCGCCAAAGTTTTGAACCTAAGCGCGATCGGCGATCCGATTGAAGCCGCAGCCAATTTATATTCACATTTGCATGACTTGGACCTGGGCGGTTTTTCCAGCATTGCCGTAATGCCGATTCCGGAAACCGGTCTTGGACTTGCGATCAACGATCGTTTGCGGCGCGCATGTGAAAGCCAAAAGGAATTGTCGTGCGCGAGTTGACGCAAATTTTCGGCGCTGAGAACGTGATCGGCTCAGGTGTTTTATTTGATTCGGCATTACAGGATTGGCGCCGCCGTTATCGCGGCAAGGCAGAAGCGTTAATTTATCCATCCAGTACCGCCCAGGTCGTGCAATTAGTTTTATTTTGCCGCCAGCATGGTTTTAAAATTGTCCCGCAAGGCGGAAATACAAGCATGTGCGGGGCGGCTACTCCGGATCAGAACGATCGCAACATTCTGGTTAATTTTAAAAAGATGAATAAAATTTTGGAATGCAGCGCCTCCGGTTTCAGCATGACGGTGGAATCTGGATGCAGCCTTGCGCAAGTACAGGATTTTGCGGCAAAGCAAGATAGGCTATTTCCATTAATGTTAACGCCACGTGAAAACGTACAAATCGGCGGCGCGGTTGCCACCAACGCGGGGGGACTGAATGTCATTAAATACGGCATGATGCGGAATTTAACCTTGGGCATCGAAGCAGTAATGGCCGATGGCAGCATTTGGAATAATTTGTATCAGCTGACCAAAAACAATGCCGGATACGATTTAAAGCAATTACTGATCGGCAGCGAAGGAACCTTGGGAATTATTACCAAGGTTGCGTTAAAATTATTTCCACTGCCCAAACAGCGATTGGTTGCGATATTGGCTGTCGATAGCTTTAAAAATTGTCTTGCCGCCTTGTCATCGGCGCAAAATGAATTTGGACAGCAATTATCGGCTTTTGAATATATTTCTGCGCCGACTTGGAATCTAACCCATGAATATGACGCAAGTTTAATCAAACCTGTGCGCGCCGCCGAACATTATATTTTGATCCAATTGGAAAGTCTGTTGCCGTCGCCCGGAATAGAGTCCGAATTTATATTGGCTGCAAAAAAATGGGCGGGCGTCTTGGATTGCAACGCCACAATTGATCGGCATAAAGCCGCACAATTATGGCAAATCCGCAAATCCATTCCATTGGCGGAACGCCAAGCAGGACCAAGCATTAAGCACGATATTTCTATACCGCCAAATTGTTGGGAAGAATTTTTGCGCGCGGTTCCGGATAAAATCCGCCGGCAATATCCAACTTCGCAAATAATCACTATGGGACATTTGGGTGATGGCAACCTGCATTTTAACGTCACATTGCCGGGATTGACGGCGGATACCCTGGCAACGATAGAACCTGTAATTAATGATATCGTCTATGCGGAAATTACCCGCCTGCGCGGATCGATTTCCGCCGAACATGGCATCGGTCAGTTAAAGGGATCTTATTTAAAAAGATTGTCCGATCCAAATCATTACGAATTATTGCAGAAAATAAAACATGCCCTTGACCCGGATAATATTTTAAATCCGGGCAAGATCTTTATTTGCTGATTCAAACTGCGCACAATAATATCGGCCATTATTCTATTTATGACAGGCGGATTCCGTGCAACTATTGACTTCGATCGATAAGTGAACAAGTTCCGAAAATTGGCTTAGAAGATTTTTATAATACTCTGGCTGTTGCGGCGTGTGAGTGACAATTGAAATAATGGCCGCGTAATGTTGTGGCCCCACTTGCCAAACATGGAAATCCGCAATCCGATTATCATTATTGCTTTCAATGGTGTTGCGGATTTCTTCCAGCCGCTTTGGTTCTATATTTTTGTCCATCAATATGGATGCGGTCTGAACCGTCAATTGATAGGCCCAAATCAACATTAGAATCGCGCCGACGACACCTGCCATGGAATCCAAGAATCCCAAATCATAATAATATCCCGCCGCCAAAGCAATAATCGCAAACACAGATGTCATCGCGTCGGCAATCACATGAATATAGGCGGAACGGTGATTCAAATCGACAGGATCCGGCAAGTGGACATGATGATGGTCGTGATGGCCATGATCGTGCGAGCAACCTATCCCATGAGAATGATGATTGTGGCCCTGTTTCTTAGAGTGCAGCATAACGGCCGAGATTGCGTTGACCAAAAGCCCTATTACCGCGATTACTAAAGCATCTTTATAATTCACCTCGGCAGGGCGGACAAACCGCGATAAAGATTCCACCATCACGTTCGCCCCAATGACTGCCAATAATACTGCGCTGGCAAACCCAGCAAGAACCCCGGCCTTCCAGGTGCCAAAACTGTATTTTTCATGGGTTGCAAATTTCTTGGCATATATATAGGCAAAAACGCTAATGCCAAACGCAACGCTGTGCGATGCCATGTGCCATCCATCCGCCAGCAAGGCCATGGATCCAAACCAATAGCCGCAAGCAATCTCCACCCCCATGAAAATAGAGGTTAACCACAGCACGGCACGCATTTGCCGTTCCGCCAGATCATGATGATCGCCGATATAATCGTGGTTATAACGCAGCCGGTGCAATTGTTTGTTATGCATGTAATGGAACTATTTGATAAATAATACTGTAATTTTCCAAGTTTCGAAGATCAAGGTTATTCCCACCAAACGGGAACATTTTGATTTGCTTTTCGGGGCCGTGCCGCCTAGATATTATATATGCCTAATCTAGCTGTAAATACCGGGAAAACAAGCCTTCCTAGAATGCCTCAATCCGCATCCTTGCAAAAATCCGGCGACGCTTCGGATCGGCATCAAGAATTTTCCATTCAAGGCATGCATTGCGTCAATTGCGCGCAAAATATTGAACGGGCTTTATCGGGAATTCCTGAAATTGAAAATGTGAATGTGCATTTTGCCATGCAGTCCGCCGATATCACATGGCGGCAATTGGATCACCATCCCGAAGATAAGATTATCGATACCATCACCGCCTTAGGATATAAGGCCGAGCCAAAGGCAACTGCCAAGCCGTCATTGACCATGACAACATGGCGGGATGCCAGCGCGTTTTTACTGGCGATCATTTTTGTCGCCGATATGATTCTTGGCTGGACTGGATCGGCGTTGCGATTAAATGTGCTGTCTTCTTTTGTTCTGGCCAGTTTTTGTCAATTTCTGTTAGGCGGATTTTTTTACCGCAATGCCTGGAATGCCCTAAAAGCCGGATTTTTCACGATGGATAGTTTAATTGCCATCGGCACCAGCGCGGCATATGCCCTAAGCCTGTTTCATATGAATTGGAACGGCTTATTAGCGGATACCCAATTATGGGCTGCCGTTGCCCCGCATAATTATTTTGAAGCTTCGGTATTGGTCATTTGCTTTGTGTATATCGGCCAATATTTTGAAAAAAAATCCACCGCCAGGGTGCGCAAAGATCTGAACGATTTAAGCCTGTTGTTGGGAACCCGCGTAATCATTGAATCGGATGGCGTGCAGAAAAAAATTCCATTGCGCCAATTAAGACCGGACCAGATCGTTATTGTTGAACCCGGGTCCCGCATTCCTGTGGATGGTATCATCCTATCGGGGCAAAGCGATATTGATCAAAGTTTATTAACAGGCGAAGTTGCCCCAATCACCGCGCAAACTGGCGACAAAGTTTTTGCCGGCACTATCAGTCTGACCCATGTTCTTAGAATTAAGGCATTAAATGTCGGAATGGCCACCCGGCTGGGATACATCAGTAAATTGGTGCAAAATGCCGCCAGCAGCAAACCGGAAATCGCCAAACGGGTCGATCAAATATGCAATTACTTTGTACCGATGGTTCTTGGCTTTGCGGCCATCACCTTTGTTTTATGGGCCGGATATGATCTTAGCCAAAATCAATCAATCGCCCGCGCTGTGCTGAATGCGGTTTCAGTTTTAGTCATCGCCTGCCCTTGCGCCCTTGGGCTTGCCACGCCGATTGTGGTTATGTCGTCTATCAGCCTTGCTGCAAAACAAAATCTTTTGATCAAGAATGCCAATGTTTTAGAATCTGTGCCAGCGATTGACACAATGGTGCTGGATAAAACCGGAACATTGACTTTCGGCAGACCGGCGGTTACCGATATCATCGCACCAGGCAAAGATACTCATGCAATTTTGCGCTTGGCGGCCTCTGCCGCGCAAAACAGCAACCACCCCATGTCTAAGGCGATTGTCAAAGCGGCTTTGGATCAGTCCATTCCAATCTGGAGCCCAAAAATGGTCCAAGAAATCGCGGGGCAAGGATTGATCGCCGATTTTATTACCGGAAAAACCAACCCGGCAAATCCGCTTGCGGAAACGGATACCATCCATCAACGGATTTATGTCGGCAATCGCCGGTTATTGAACGCGCATTTTTTTGATTTAACCCCGCTTGAAGGCGGCGCGGAAGAACTTGCCCTGGATGGCAAAAGCATGGTGTTTGTTGGTCAGCATGTATTTGGCCATGGCGATAAAAAACAAATATTGGGCGTTATTGGCCTGAACGATCAATTGCGGCCCAAAAGCCGCGAGTTCATTCAATCCCTTAAAGCAAGGAAAATTAAAATTCTATTGCTGACTGGCGATACCAAGGCATCGGCCACGCGCGTTGCACAGTCTTTGAGCATTGACGATGTACAAGCCGATATTATTCCGGAAGAAAAAGCCGGACGAATACAATCGTTGAAAAATCGTGGCCGCAAAGTCGCCATGCTGGGCGATGGAATTAACGATGCCGCGGCTCTTGCCACTGCCGAGGTAGGAATCGCGATTGCAGGCGGATCTGATCTTGCCATGGAAGCGGCGAATGTCGGGTTATTGCAGCCTGATCCCTGGCAGGTAATGAAACTATTCCAACTGGGCGATTTATTCCGCCGCAAGGTAAAAGAAAATCTGTTTTGGGCCTTTGGATTCAATATTATCGGCATTCCGCTTGCGGCGGCAGGATTGTTACATCCCGCTTTGGCTGGCGCCATGATGTCGGCATCCAGCATTTTAGTCGTCAGCAACGCTTTTCGCATGCGGCTGCGAAAATAAGCTATTTCGGTTTTATGGTAAAAAATGATATAGTGCCGGACATGAAACGATTTTTCTTGTGCCTGACAATTCTTTGCGCCATCAGCCTGCCGGCTTTTGCCGACACTATTATATGCGATATGAATGCGGCAACAATTCAGTCCCCCCTATTGCAACAAGGATTTCAGGATGCCAGCGATGATATTCTGGGCAATGAAACCGAAGCACGCAAGGCGCGGCAAGTTTTAACCAATGTCCAACGGATTTTTCTTCATCCTGGCAGCCAGTCGATTTTAATGTATGGCTGGAGTCAATTGCCGGATCCGTTAACACGCGATGCCGAAAAAAATAGTTTCTTACTGCAACGGATGGAACGATTAAAACGCGAAGCGGCTTCTGGCGGACATAAGTTCGATTATCAATTGCAGTCCGGCCAGCCTATAACGGTGGCGTTTCAAATCGCTTACGCTAACAAGCCATGGCCAAAACGCGAAGAAGGGATAGAAATCGTCGCTGGAGATCAATGCTGGGTCACTGTAAAGCTCGGGGGCAACGCTATTTCAAACAAAAAGGCGGATTCCGAGTTCATAGACCGCATCCATGACGAATTTTCGCGGATACGAAAGTCCTTTCAACCAAATACATCGGCTGTTTCCACCAGCAGCAATATATTCCAAATGCACCAATTGCCGGATTTCGATTTCGAGAATTTTTGGGCCTTCACACTGCCCACTTTGATTCTGGCCTTTTTATGCGGAGTGATTATTGTCAGAGCCGCCGCGCCATTGGAAAATATCCACGTGGCTATTTATTTTAAAGCTATGACAGGATTATGGATTGTTTACGCTTTACTGATTTCCGTATTCCAACCTGTATTTGTGCAGAACGGTTTTATTCCGCATCTAGAGCATTATATATACGCCGCAATGATGATTGTCATTCATGGTCTTGGAATTTTATTTGGCCCGGTTATGGCGGTACCTAGTGTTGCCATCGCATTGGGGCATGCCTTGCGCACCATTTGTTTTCTGTTCCTGAATTATCAATTGGCGCCGCGCATTTTATGGTTTGATGTCGGAATCATGATATTAATCAGCCTGTATGTATTGTTCGCGGGATTTCGCCGGCGCGGTCCAATGGCAAGGTCGATCGGCAATCGCCCTAACGTAATTGACCGTTCTTGATACATACCATTTTAGGTTGCATCCAATCGCCGCGGGACGAAGCGCTGTAAGTTATTGAAACTAGGCATTAAATTTTTTGCCGAAAGCGCCATCAAATACTTGAAAAATAACGATAAATTAACGCACAATGCGTATTCTAGAACCTGACTCAATCTCGTGTTTTAGAATTATGCTTACTCAAATTCGTTTTTTTCGACACGCTTATATTGCCGCCCTAATTATTGGGATCGTGGTTACTTTATGGCTGTGTTATCACATGAACCGCCAATATGAACAAGTATCCCGCCAGGCATTAGAAAAAAAATCTCTGTTATTGCGCGAATCTTTGCGCCAGGAATTAGACAGCTACGATAACAGCGTTCAAAGCATAGCCGCATTCTTCAAATCCAGCCAAATTGTCGATCATGAGGAATGGGACAGTTTTATTGAGGGATTAAATTTAAAAATACGCCACGAAGGAATAGTGAGCGTTTATTACATCAACCAAATCAATAAAAACAATATCAGCTCTTCTGATTCTCCATGCTCGATTGTCTATCAAAGCATTATTAAACAGCACAACACTAATACGGAAACGTCAATCTGTAATGATGACAATATCCGCACCGCGATGAAATTATCCAAAATAACGGGGCGGTCCGTTTTAATACCGTCTAATTCAAATGCGCCAACGACAGACTTGGCCGATGCGTTCCTGGTTCACCCAATATACAGCGCAAAGCAAAAATTTATAGGCTGGGTATCCATGGCTTTAAACTATCCTAGCCTATTCTCGTCCTTGATTGATGATACATTAGCAGTCAACTTTCGAGTTTCCATCCTCAATAAAGACGCGGGATTATCGGATGACGATATTTACAATTATCACTACGCGTCTATTAACAGTACGACCACTCAAAATGATGTTCAACAAACGGAAAACTTCGAATTTGGGCAACGGCAATGGGTATTGATAACCAGCGCCCCGCTTGGCGGAGCTGGGACATGGATGCCTTTATTTTTAATAGGGTTGACTATTACATTATTGGTTTCAGGAATATTATATTCACTGACTATAACGGGCTTGCGAGCGCAACGCCTTGCCGATCAAATGACCGTGGATTTACGGCAAACAGCTCAGCAACTGGAAGGGGCTATGGAGCAAGCAAAGCTTGGCAATAAAGCCAAATCCGATTTTCTGGCCACTATGAGTCACGAAATCCGCACACCGATGAATGGCATCATCGGCGTAGCGGATATTATGCTTGGCACCCCGCTTAATACCAGCCAGCAAGATTATATCCAAACAATTAAGTCTTCCGCGCAATCCTTGATCGTCATCATCAATGACATTTTGGATTTCTCAAAAATGGAAGTAGGAAAGCTTAGCATTGAACATCTGCCCTTCTCGCTGCTGGATCCATTGCACAGAGTGATGCATTTATTGGAAAGTCCGGCATCGGATAAAAATATTCGCTTACTAGTCAACGTCGATCCTAATTTGCCGAAATATGTTATCGGGGATCCTATTCGTATTCAGCAGATCTTATTTAACCTGATCGGCAACGCCATTAAATTCACAGAACAAGGCCATATTACGACTTGTATAAGCTTGGTAAGCGGCGACAACAAAATCGCCAAAATAAAATTTGAGGTTATTGATACGGGGATCGGCATACCAATCGAGGCCCAAGGAAATCTTTTTAATCGTTTTACCCAATCCGACAGCTCGATAAGCCGTAAATATGGTGGAAGCGGCCTGGGATTATCCATTTGCCGCCAATTGGTTGAATTGATGGGTGGCACAATTAATTTCACCAGCGCGCCAAATCAAGGCAGTACATTCTGGTTTGAAATTGTTTTAGAAATAACTACCCCAACCGATGATAAAGCCAGAATAATAGAATCATCATCTAAACAAATCGCGGTAGATGATCCAGCAGCCGCAACAATACACCACCCGATGAAACCATTAACTATATTGGTAGCCGAAGATAACCGCGTCAACCAAATGGTTATTATAGCCATGCTAAAAAAATTGGGCCATTCCATCGACCTAGTAAGCAACGGAATAGAAGCGGTGAACGCGGTACAGAATAAAAAATATGATGTTGTATTGATGGACGTGCAAATGCCGGAAATGGATGGCATTACCGCCACCCGCAAAATTCGCGAAACACAAAAAGAAGGGTCCAAGGTTCCGATCATCGCAATTACCGCAAATGCCATGCGCGGAGACAGAGAGAATTATTTGCGCGCTGGGATGAATGATTACGTTTCAAAACCAATCAATTTGCCCAGCCTGATCGAGGCCATCCACCGCGTTTGCACCATATAATAAATTTAGAAAATTCCAGCCGGTAAAGGCAATGATGGTGCGGGGCCGGGATCTTCCTTCGCTGAAGCTTCGGAAGACGAGACTTGTACAATTTTGGAATCATAATCACTTGCCATCCGAAGCCTTGGCGTAGGATGGTGCCCGGAGCCGGGATCTTCCTTCGCTGAAGCTTCGGAAGACGAGACTTGTACAATTTTGGAATCATAATGACTTGCCATCCGAAGCCTTGGCGTAGGATGGTGCCCGGGGCCGGGATTGAACCAGCGACACGCGGATTTTCAGTCCGCTGCTCTACCACTGAGCTACCCGGGCAATTTAAACGAACATCGTATCTATAAGAAAATAAGCCTTCTGTCCAGAATTCCTTTTTATTGCTGGAAATACAAAATTATAACCAGAACTGTGGAATAATATTTTTGTGCGCCGCACAACGCCTCTTAGATATTTACTTTCTATAATATCAGCGATATAGATTGTATATAACAAAAAATAATTCGGGTAGCAGGACACCGATTAACAGGAGAGTTTTGTGAGCGCTTTTTCAGAGCCTCGACCCCAGTCTATAGAGCGTTCTGCGCTGGGAATAGCTACGTCCGGCTCTCCGTCCTCGCAGGCCGTTGTTCCCGTTCCTAAGGCATATTTTAACTATATTACCAGTCAACTCGCTCCATGGGAACACTCCGAATCGCCACGCATGATGGAAATGATTGGACATGCCTGTAAATTGGAAAATGCGCGCGTCTATCAACATGGCGAATTAAATTGGCAATTAAATTTGGCGCATTGTGTTTTATTATTTGATCACCAGCCGACACCAGAAGAAGCAAAACCATTAGAAAGCCGAATCATTCTCGCCGCCAATACCGCCCAGCGAATACTGCGTATGGCTGAAGGTTCTCTTTCAACCGATCCGGCTTTAGCGCAGAATTTACATGGCATTGCCGCTGCCATGATATTGATTGTCTGTCATGCACAGCAAGGGTGTCCTTCGCTGCATTTACTGCATGATTTTATGATGCAATATGTTTATCGGGATGTATCGCATGGTGAAACATCAACCTACCAGTTCCGTGCGCCAGGATTAATCGGAGAATTGCACGGCATCGCACAAGAGCAGATTAGATTTAGCCTGGAGCGGCAACAAGCAACCAACTTGTTTTCTAACAATCATTATGCCGGCTTAAGACAACATGATTTAAAGCAGGTAATTGACGCCCAATGCCGGGCGATGCCTTCCGATCGTATCATCGCAATGCTGGACAATATTCGTACTGGCAAAACTCAAGAACCATTGCCCGATAAGCCAAATCCCGGCATATGCCTCACCACATTGTTTTATCATAGCGGCAAAGACGAACTGTTTGGCCGGGACTTGCGGGTAAATAAAAATTACGGCTTGAAAAGCGCGCGCGCCGCATTTGAAGCCAGGTTCGGTTGTGTACATACGCTTTAAATAGCCACAGCCGATAACAAACCCGGATGAGTTTCAGGAATAGTTTGGCCGGATGCCGCAAGCGCCATCGTTTGTTCTATGCGTGCGGCAATCAATTCAGCCAGTTTAACATTGGCCCTTGATTCGCATTCAATCGCGCTTTGCGGCTGCATAAAAATATTGGTAACGATGCGGTTGGAATTATATCCGCGCGGACGCACCGATGGATCGCGTTCTTGATGCACCAGTAACGCCAAATTATTTTGCAGCCGATTGATATTGTAAAGACTCCAATCAGCGTTCTCGCAAAACAGAACTTTGGCCAAATAACCAAAACCTCTGCCGCTATCCGCCGCTATTTTCATTTCTGCAATCAGGCTCGGCAGTTTTTTTATCAATTCCATTAATGGGGATTTTAATTTGGCAATTGCCGCCTCTTCTAATTGATGACTGTCCCCCGAATCCGTTTGGAACTGTCGTCCGGTTTCTAAAATAATATTGCCCAAGGTAATGCGTAAAGTCCGGCATTGTTGGGAGCGCACGATATTGCATTGCGCGCCGGCACTATCTTCGTATTGAATTTCGGCTATTGCCAAAATCTGGCATGCGTCGGCGGTGACAGTATTATATTCGATAAAGCCTGGTTTCATGAAATGACAAAGGATTGATCGATTTAGTGTAGAAGAAAATGGTGAAGAATTGACAAACGGACAGTGATTGAAATATGCCACGAATTGAAACAAAATTCTATTTTTATGAAATTTAATATATAAATAACAAAGAATTGAATTTTAAAATTATATAAATATCCTAAATGGATACATGCTCATATTGCTTTTTTACCGGCCATAGAATACACTTTTTACTGTAAAGGGATTATTTGTGCGCTGAGTGCCAAAACCCAAGAAGTGCAGGAATCAGTAAGGAGAATTTGATGTCTGGTTTAGAAATTGCCGCTTATATCGGTTTATATGCATTGATCGTTCTGGTTGGTTTTGCCGCCATTAATGCAAAAATGGCGAAAAATGCCGATGCCAAGCAGGAATCGTATATCGCGTTTGCAAATGAAAACATGGAACGTCCGCGCTTGGGAACTGGTCTAGGCCAGTCGCGCCCACAAAGCACATATGTAAAATTATCGTCGCAGCGTAAAGCCGGCTAGGAACGACAGGTTCGCTTGGTGGCGGACTATTTGTAAAAGCTGACCGATTTTTGGTCAGCTTTTTTGTTATTTATTCTTCATCATCTGTTTGTTCCGACTCTACGGCGGGAATTGCATATACCTCACCCAGCCAGCGTCCCAAGTCAACATCGGCACAACGCTTGGAACAGAACGGCGCATGCGCCGCCGCCGCCGATTGGCCACAGATAGGGCAACTTTTTGATGATTTTGTTTTGGATTTAGCCATTATTTTCTATTGAAAGCATTTGACCGCGGCGGGGACGAGTAATCTCGCACAGGCCAGCCTTAGTAAAGCCCAGCACTCGCGGCCGCAGAGGATCCAGTGCCATATCCGATTCCAATTTCTGTTGTATCATTAATCGATCGGAATTTTGTTTCATTTTCAGAAAATCAATCACAATAAGACCGCCGATATTCTTCAAGGCTATCAAACGCGCCAGCTCGGCAGTAATGGACCGATTAATTTCAGCAGCATCCATCAATGATCCAGAAGAATCTACGTCGATTGCCGTCAAAGTTGAAGTGATATCAAAACGCAAGCGCACACCATTAGGCAAATGTATATTTGTTTCACAAGCTTGATGCCAAGCATCCAAAATGTCATGTTCTAAGAATATATTATCGCCTTTATACATTGATAATTTATTTTTCAAATCCGGCATTAAAACAAATTCTGATTCCAGTTCTTTGAAATAAATTCCCTGATCAACATAAACCTTGTCAATTTTGTCTAAAGTCTGGAAAAACCGGTTTAGATCAGTCCCGCCCGACCGCAATAAACCAGCATGATTTTGTTGTTCATAAGAAGTCTGTAAATCCAACCATTCTTTTTGCTGCAATCGCGCTGTTTCCAACAAAATCGATGCATCGGCATATCTAGCTTGAGGGTTAACCTCGCCATTCCATCCCATATTCTTGAGAGCCTCAACAGAGGCAGAGAAGCTTTTTTCCATTCCCGGCGGCACGATAATATTATCTGCGTTCGGTTGGCATACTAAATACCGGTTTCGCAAATAAATGTCGGTCGTTAATGTTGGATCTTTCCCGTCAAAAGCCTGACGGCGGATTTGGGCCAGTATCCATGCGCCTTCTGGCGCAGATTTCGCGGATGCTTCCAAAAAACCGGTTCTTCCCTGTAAATCGCAAATGGCATGAAGCGGGGACAAACGTTTTATGACCTTAGTTTTATATATCGCCCCAATATCATTCGGACCGGGATTCGGCATACTTTGTCTTACCAATTGCCATAGCCCGCCATCATAACATAATGCAGCTTCGACAATAGTATCGGTCACATGAATGTAAACTTCAGCCGACGCCATTATTTCACCAATCCCGCATGCTGTAACCATGGATAAATGTGTGCCAACGGCAAGCCCACAACGTTGTTATAACACCCGTTAATCCAAGGAATAAATCCTGCTGCACTACCCTGAATAGCGTATCCACCAGCCTTTCCATGCCATTCTTTACCGTCTAGGTATTGCTTTATTTCCTGCGGCTGCAAGCGTCTGAATTTCAATTTTGTGGTTGCTATATCCAAACTTATCTTTCCATCTGGATGCAATAAGCAAACTCCGCCCAATACGGTGTGACGGCGGCCAGATAATTTCTTCAAGCAATACTCCGCGGTCGCTATATCCTCCGCCTTAGGCAATATTTGATTGCCGCAAACCACCACTGTATCCGCTGATAAAATAAACGCTTTGGGATGGAGTTTTTGAACTTCTTGTGCCTTTTCCTTGGCCATGCGCCTGGCATATGTGGCTGGCCGCTCCCCATTCTCGGGGGATTCGTCAATTTGTGCAGGCACCACAAGATCGGGTTTAACCCCTATTTGCTGCAACAATTGCAGGCGTCTTGGACTGGCGGAAGCAAGAATCAGCATTGAGTATATGGGGTTACCGTTATAGTTTAATTCCATAAAAATTAGGTGTATTATATACCATAAAACCATGAATCAACAAAACCTGCAAAAATTCCAGCAAATATTAAAAACCGTAAATTGGCGCTTTGTGCTGAAAATGACGGTGGTTCTTGCCACTTTAATTATTTTTTTAGTCAGCTTGCTGTTTTTCTTGAATGATGACACATCGCAAAAAGACATAACGGAAGCAAGATTGGCATTACGCACCAGCCTTAGTGGGTTGGCCACATTTGCATCCGATTATGATGGTGATAAAGTTCTAGAACCGCCATTCGCATCGGATTTAGACGGTAAAGTAACCGATACGATTGGTTATTTCATTCCGCCTTCCATTAATGTTAAACGCCATAATGCCCAGAAAAAACCTTATGTATATTGCGCCTGGGATTACGGGGCCAAAACCAATCCCGCCCGGTATTACATGTATAAAAACGAACATGGCGCAGCAGAAATTCTTGCTAACCCGGCACCAACTGCCATTTTAATGGCGTTGGTAGATCCTGGTCCCAATGGAAAGTACGAAACCAGATGTGAAAATATTCTGACGCCAAAGTCCTCAATAGGCGACGATATTGTTGAAACATTTAACCGAACAGAAACTGAGCGGCTTGCTACGCAAAAGACAGCAACACCGCGCAAAAGTAATCGCAACTGCGCCTTCGGACAAATTTATATTTGGAATGAAGTGAAGCAGCAGTGGGAATGCAAAACACCTGCTGCGGAGCAAACAGCATCTATTCCAGCCGGATGTCCAACGGGTCAAGTACTGGTGGAGCGCAGTAAAAAAGTGCGTTGTGAAGCAATTGATAAAGTAGATCCGGAAATCGCCGCAGAAATGTCTTCTGCTGGCAGCGATAGTTCCATATCCAATAGCAATGTAAGTTCTACAGTAACGGACAATACATCTAAAGATAAAACCAAAAACCAGAATTTAGCAGATAATGTAGTTTTACCATCGGCAGCAGGAAACAATACAGATACTGGCGATACAAAAACCACTAATAACGAACCTAATAACACCGAAACGACTTTTGTGGACCAGCAACCTTCTCGTATCTTGACCGGCCAGCACAATAGTTCATCCGGCATTCAGGATCCGAACACCGCCGTCCAACAAAAAATTCAAAACGCCAGGAACAGAAAAAATCTTATAGTGAGAACTCCTAGCCCAGGAGAAAGCATTAATGCTGCTTTTGAAGAAGATTTTAATGATGATCAGGATAAAGGAACTATAAGTGCCTCGGGCCAGAAAGGCAGCAATTTAATCGCTGGACAGGCAAACCAAGACGGCCAAACAGAAGAATCATCCGTTGAAATGGAAATCAAAAAACGTAAAAGGAATTTTAAATTAAAAAGCTGCAATCCGTGGCTGTACCTGCCACGTTCTACGGGTGTCGTAAATCAATGTATTCGCTCTAATGCCTTTGGGGACTTTTTTGGTAATGTCGCCCGAACGACATCTTGGCCGGCGGCGCGCACTTTTTTACAAGGAGCATTCTTATTCTGCCCTGTAGGCAATTATGGGGAGAAAAGACCTTGCCAGTTGATGGCTTTCGATAAGAATTTGTTTGTTACCAGAACCCCGCCCAGTGTGTTTAATCAAGACGGCTATATTTGCGCGCGGATGTTCAATCCCCTACCCGCGCCATGGCCACAATTCGAATCATTTATCTATAGCGAATCCATCCCAAATGGACCACGCTGCCGGTATGATCAAGTGCCATTTATGGATCACTCCACTAATCCTCCATCGATTATGTGCATGAATCTGCCGGAACTGATCGATGCCTATAACCACAATGGTTATTGTGGATGCGGCTGGTCCCTAATTTGGAATCCAAGCACCTCCAAGCTGGAGTGTTCTTAAACTATTGAACGGAACCGGTTGGACCGCCACTGCTACCCGGTTTGTGACGGAAAGTAATGCGCCCTTTGGTTAAATCATAGGGCGTCATTTCAATCGTAACGCGATCCTCTAATAAAACGCGAATTCTATTTTTGCGCATTTTACCTGAAGCATGCGCCAAAATATCGTGACCATTGTCCAGCTTCACCCGGTACATAGCGCTGGGCAAAATTTCGGTTACAGTTCCTTGAAACTCAATTGGCTCTTCTTTTGCCATTTTATCCTCTTTTGATAGGCGCAAGTTAGGCAAAATCGCGGATTTTTGCAAGTCCCAAGATTAATATTTAGGAAGGGCATAAAAGAAGCGTGACTTGATACGTTTTTCCAGATCATCCCGGCAGGCCCGAAAAGCCATCATAATTTGCTGTCTAGTGCCTTCTTCCCGGCTTGGGTCTTCAACAAACCAGAATTCTAACTCTGGCCTGTGATTGGATAATTCCGCAATTTTTGCACGGGCCATTCCCGCAGCTTCTTGAGACAGCGCGATCACAAGATCATATTGCGATACATCAACATCTTCAAAAGTCTTGGCAAAATGTGGGATTAGGTTCAGTCCAACTTCTTCACAAACCCCAAAAGCAAATGGATTTAATTCATCTTTCTCAATTCCGCAAGCATCGGCTTGTACATTCCCTTCCAATTTCTGGCGCACTAATGCAGCCGCAATTGGAGAGCGAATCGAGTTTTTATTACAAGCAAACAATACAGATTTTGGTTGGGCCATAACGCAAACAATTATTTATTAGTGTAAGACACTGATATTCATAATATTATTTAGAATTATTGCAAGGTTTTTCAAGATGATCTGTGGATAGTAGAAAGCAATGCAAAGAGATGCCTTGCCGTCATGAAATCAATCTCCATGGCTGGCTTTAGCATAGAAATTAATTGATCTGCCGCATCATTATGCAGTCCCCGGCGGCCCATATCGATAGACTCTAGCCGGGCCTGACCGCCTTCCTTTAAGGCCGATTTGTAACTATCGCAGATTTTTAAGTAGTCAGAAAGAATAGGTTTAATAACCGCGTACGGGATGGAGCACTGGCATATTACATCCTCTCCATTCTCATTTTCTACCGCCAATCCATAATGATCAGCCCCAGCGGTTATTTTAAAGTGACAGTTTTTAAAAAAACTAGACTGCGAAACAGGTAAATGAATATTCTGATCCGCCAATAGATCACTTTTTAGAATCTCAATTTCTTGGGCAATCGTCAAAACATCGCTATCTCTAACTGAAGGCGTATAAAAAACCTCCATAGTAACAATATGCAATTTACTTTTTAGAATTTTAGATTGGGCTACAGAAGGCATGGTTATGCGATCTTATGGCTGGGTACAAATTTAGTTGGCCATGGCTCTGCCATGTCTTGCAATACACAAGAAAGACAATCAATTTCAATTTTTACTACACCGTCACCCGCAAAAAATAATGAAATGTTTTTTTCATTATCCGCGAAAATAGTCAGCAAGGATAAGATCAGGTTCTTATCCTCTCTATCAATTCCTTTGTATTGTACCGATTTTACATTGCCAATAACAAAGGCCGTATGTCTACGGGCTGCGGAATGAGTTTTATCTATATTCTGGCAGGATTTTTCCCAGCAAAACCGGCTTGCGATTAGAGCAAATTGATGAGTGTTGGTACTGGGAGAAGGCAAAAAAGCCATATCAACCACAGGAACCAGAGCATCCTGCAACAACATTGCAACCACCGATAAGTCTTCCACATCCTCGACGCGAAGTTTAAGAATGGTATCGTTATTGGTTGTTTCTGTCATCAACCTCTGATCCGCTCAATACTCGCGCCGCAGGCTGACAGTTTTTCTTCCAGATGCTCATAACCGCGGTCTAGATGATAAATGCGATTCACGACCGTTTCACCATTTGCGGCAAGTCCCGCAAGAACCAAGGATACCGAAGCGCGTAAGTCGGTGGCCATTACTTGCGCCCCTTTTAATTGTTTAACGCCTTTTACAATAGCCTTGGAACCATCGACTTTGATATCTGCACCCATGCGCATTAATTCTGGAACATGCATGAAGCGATTTTCAAAAATAGTTTCAGTAATCTCGGACTCACCCTCGGCCAAAGTCATCAGCGTCATCATTTGCGCCTGCAGATCCGTTGGAAACCCAGGAAATGGTGCAGTGGTTATATGCGTTGCTTTTATATGGCCATCTTTCTTGACTGTAATGTTATTGTTGGAAGCCGTAATTTTTACGCCGCAATCTTTTAATTTGGATACCAAGGCCTCTATATCGGATTCATTGATTCCTTGCAGCGTTAATTCGCCACCGCAAATTGCCGCCGCAACAGCATAAGTGCCAGCTTCAATACGATCCGCACAAATATTATGAATGGCCTTATGTAATTTGGAAACACCATCGATAATTAATGTATCAGAATTAACACCAAAGATCTTGGCACCCATAGCATTCAAACATCTAACCAAATCGGTTATTTCCGGTTCACGCGCCGCATTATGAATAATAGTGCGGCCTTTGGCCAAACTTGCGGCCATTAATGCGTTTTCTGTTGCACCTACTGATACAAAGGGAAATTCTATTTCAGAACCAATCAAACCGTTCGGAGCATTTGCGTGCATATACCCGTCTTGTAACTCAATCTTAGCGCCTAAAGCTTCCATCGCTTGAATGTGAAGATCCACTGGACGGGTTCCAATCGCACAACCACCAGGCAAAGAAACCATTGCCTTACCACAGCGTGCCAATAAAGGACCAAGAACTAAAACACTGGCGCGCATTTTACGCACCAGTTCGTAGTCCGCCTTAGTAAAGGCAATGTTGCCGGCGTCTAAACTTAGCACTCTACCATGGTGGCCGTTATCATTGGTTTCGCTGCCATCCATGCCAATGACAACGCCCAGAGAAGCCAGCAATGTAGCCATGGTTGTGACGTCCGCCAAATGCGGAACATTGGTAAGTGTCAAGGGCTGCTCTGATAATAAGCAAGCAGTCATCAGCGGCAAAGTTGCATTCTTAGCACCGCTGATTTTTACAGTACCATGCAATTCTTTCCCACCGATAATACGTATTTTATCCATGGTTCCAACTATAGTTTAGGCAAAGTGACGCCTTGTTGTTTCATATATTTTCCAGAACGATCTTTGTATGAAATTTCACACGGCTTATCGCCCTGGAAAAACAAAAATTGGCAAATACCTTCATTGGCATAAATTTTGGCCGGTAATGGAGTAGTATTAGAAATCTCAATAGTCACATGCCCTTCCCATTCTGGCTCTAGAGGCGTGACGTTCACAATGATACCGCACCGCGCATACGTACTTTTACCAAGGCAGACCACCAGCACATCGCGCGGAATGCGGAAATATTCAATGGTCCTTCCCAACGCAAAAGAATTTGGAGGAATAGTGCAAATATTGGTATTTTTATCGACAAAGCTGCTAGGCGAAAAATCTTTTGGATCGACCACAGCCGATTCTAAATTGGTAAAAATTTTAAATTCTGGGGCAATGCGCGCATCGTATCCATAAGATGACAAACCATAAGATATCATACCCTCGCGTTTTTGCGCCTCTACAAACGGTTCAATCATTTTTTGCTGAGTCGCCAAGCGACGGATGCTGGCATCGGATAAAATCGACATATTTGCCCCTATTACTATAGATCTAAGGCTTATATATATCGATAGGTTTTAGAGCAAGTATTTTAAGCGTGAGCTGTTTTGGAGCGAGTTGATCGCCTTATTAAAGTAAGCCAAAACATAAAAGAAAGTACGCCGGATAGCCAGCCGCCATAATATCTTGAGGAAAATTCTAGAAAGTCAATCAATGGATCCATGCCCAGACTGAGGCAGATTTTGATAAAGAAATCACCTGGATAGAAATATAACCAATGAATCCAAGCACTAACATCGTCCGGCGTCACAATACCGTCCGCATTCATGTCCTTAGTGAAAAACCACAGCCTTGATTCCATCCTAGCACCATCACGTCAGCCTTTATGCTTATTTATATTTTGCTGCGTTGTAAGAATATAATATCAAGTAAAGAATAATAGTTTGATAATTAAACATAAAATTCAAGGCAATTTTATAATTTGCTCTGTTTTTACAGATCTTTGCTTTTTCTGATTTTTTCTTTTCTTGATATTTTGCTGCAAAGCCGTCGCTAGGCGTTGTTTTTGCTTTTCTTTATGAGTTTTCTTCATGAACTGAATTAATGAATATTGGCCTTGCCAAATCAAGTAAGAAATGGCATGTTGCCCCAGCTTTTTAGAAGCCCTAGAAGCTGCCGTAGCTCAGTGGTAGAGCACCATCTTGGTAAGGTGGGGGTCGGAAGTTCAATCCTTCTCGGCAGCACCAGTTTCCCAAATATTACTTAAGTGTATGATATATCAATATTATTGCTATGCACCATGATTTTGCATCGCAAGGCTGATTGGCTATTGCCAAATTCATTCCAGGTATTATAAATTACATTTAACAGATTATACGTTTCGATTATTTGTTAAAATATCGATTTTTGATTGTAGTAACTAAAAATGAAAAAGTGAGTTGAACAGAGATTTTTGCCCTTATTCCTCTAGCATTTTAAAAACCCAGCCAATTTAACAGCTGGGTTTTTTATTGGTCATGAAATGGCAAGACAAGCACGAATTTGCTGACGCAAAACAAAATAATCCTTCATCATTTTTTTTAAAATATTTTTTGCTGGTAAAATTCGTAATTGTTTTACCGCGCTTTCCTCTTCGATGTGAGAATAAATTACTAAGGAAGGACAATAATTTAACGGATGCACATTATCAGAATTTATGGTCGTACAACTGTTTATACAAATCGTCATCATCAATAGAACCATGATTCTGAATATCTGCGTATTTTTTTTGTAATTCCAAAGCTTGCTGTAATTCTCTGTTCGCTTGCCGGGTCTGAACATATTTAGATATAAAAACTAAATTGATTATAGATTTAACCACAAGCTGAATGAAATCTATAATAATTTGCATCCAGCCCATGGCCAAGATTTACGTTAAGAATTTGAATTGCGCGCGTGCCCAATATTAAGGGCTAATACGTCTACGATTGATTTTACTTTATCTACAACATAGTTATCCGTAGACGTTGGTGTTAATGCAGAAATAGCCGATGCCGCAGCAATCACGGATGTAACAACCTGCAATAACAATTCATAATTTTGTAATAACCAATTCATTTGCTCTCCTTAAGAATAGGCACGATTTAACCAACCGGTCAAAAATTTATCTTGACCGGGATTTAACCGCGCGATTAATCTGTAAAAACCCGCTGCTTCCGCACGCAAAGCGGCCAGCAATGCATCACGATTAGCATTATTGGCGGCACGGAAGGTAGCCGTCCCTAATTTTCCATCAATAATAATTTTTATTCCTAAAGCCAAAAGCGCCTGTTGTAACAGGCAATGCGCCTGGCTTGGTCCCATATTGACGGCAAGATCGAAGACTTTAGTGGCCAAGCACCAATCGTTAAATTTACCATATTGAAACTTATTCCAGAATTCCCGCCAATAAAAATCGATAGCCTGATCGCGAGTCAACAATTCCACATCTCGGCGATCAACCATGCCATCTTTATTGATGTCCCCTTCCGGAAATAGTTCTAAAAATTTTAGTGATATGCCAAAATTGGTTGGTCCGCCGCGATCGCCTTTTTTATCCGCAAAACCGCCTTCATGGGAAAGTACGATATCAACAGCCCTTGCGAAACTATCATCAATCACCAATGGCATAAACACCTCATTCTGTCTTGTTGTTCCACATATATTTTGCATAACAATGCTCGATTGCCGCTGGACCTAAATACGATACCGCGGCAACCAACCCAATGGTCGATCGCCCAGTTAAATGGATCCAATCCGCAAGACCACTGCCAACAAAACCCATAAATATTGCTACAGGCAGCTCCAACAGCAAATGTACGCCCCAAAACTGCCGCAAGCCTTTTTGTACTAAAAGAACATGCTTTGCTAATCTTCCTATAAAAGCTGCGCTGAGGGCAGCTGCGAAACTAGTCAAAGTTTCGCGGACAGTGTCTATGTCAAAAATCATAGAAATCCAAACAGACTGCTGCCTAAATTGGCGATCGATTGTAAAGACTGACGCTGTTGCGCCAAGCGGTTATTATAAGAATTCAATTGCCCTGCGTAATTATTGTTAATTGTCCCAAGCACATCCACGCCAGGAGTTTGAATGCCGCCATAAAACTGGCTTGGTGTAAATTGCTGTCCGCCTAACAAACTGGCCAACTCCTGCAGCATGCTAGACCTTGCAGAATTGTTCAGGCCCAAGGATTGCAGTTGATCATTAACCTGAGCTTGGCGCGCGGCCATGGCATTGGCAAACAAGCGCTGCTGTTCTGCACGCCCAGCCGCAACGGCATCTTGTGCCGCCGATTGCAAGGTTTCATTTTCATTGTCAGTTAAAGCATCAAATTCCTTGCCATATGCGTCAGACCCCATAGGAATGCCTTGATTAACCAAATCATTTTCTCTTTTAGTGCGGCGCTTTTCAAATTCCGGTCGCAGCAAATTGGCGATTTTATTGTAAGTGGCATCTTCTACTTGCTTCGCATCGCGTGAAAAGTCATCAATTGTTGGAATGCGGTTTATACCAGAAAAATCGATAGAACTCTGAATTTTAGGCAAGTTCAAATTACCTCCGCCTAATAAGTTTGCTAACTGCAATGAAAGCTGTTCGCTTACTTCGCGGCTTCTTTTCTGATAGGGACTTTCCAACAATTGCACTGCATTATGATCATAATCTGGCATGAAATTACCGCCCGCATCATATTGACCGTACAGCAAACTGCCGCCCCCTGGAAAGAATTGATTTAATCTATTGACCTGCGCTTGTGCTTCTGCCGACTGCATCGGATCAGGTGCCGCCGGTGCCTTTGGTGCTTTTTTGCCCATATTAATCCTTATTTAGTTTTTGTTTATCCAAATACATTCAGACTTAATCATGCCGAAAACTAGTGCAGCTTCATTGCCATACCATTGCCGCAATACGCCTTCCTGCTTAAATCCTAATCTTTTTAAAAAATCTATAGCTTCACTATTATTTTCCCGCGTTTGCGCAGTTATTCGTTGACATTGCAACTGCAAGAATGGGTATGAAAATATTTTTCCTAGAATTTTTCTACTAGCCCAGTACGGCGAAATAGATGCAATAGTTGCCTGAATATCTGTGCCGTAATAATGATTGAATATTACTCCAGCAATTAATTTATCGTCATCAATTATGCCAATAGTGCTGCATGGGCCAAAATCGTCGACATCTGGTTGCAATAGATTTATTGCAAATTTAGCGACTAAACTGTCGGCTCCATACAATATTTTCCGCATTATTTTCTAGCTAACAACAATAGACACATAATCATATTGGATTCTGTATGCAAAAGTTGCGGCGGATGCCGCTCCGGCATTTTTGCAAGTCACGGCCAGCGATAACGCGGTATTCGGTCCGCACTTGAATACGCCTGACGCCGCGGAACGTTCGTTTGTTCCATCGATTTGAATACCCACAGCGGATCCCGTACTGCCGGAACTGGAATATCCCAGTGCCCCGGGAATCGTAATTGCCGCGTGGTTTAAATTATTGGTTGATGCGGTAGATGCGGTAACTTGGTAATTTACAATAAATATGGCATTTGCTGTGTTGGGTGTGGTGAAGACACTGATCCCGCCGCTGCCAATACCATTGGCCGTAGAAACTGAATTTGTAAAAGTTCCGGTAACCACGTTTGAAGAACCGGCTGTTGTAATTGGCATTACTATCTCCTAAATTTGCAATAATGAAAAAATTAATGCGGATTCATCCGCATGTTGGCGTGTTGCCATAGGCGATGATGTAAAACTGGCTACCCCGCCTGTCGTAAAACTCAATCCTGCTCCTGCTGTGGAAGGCAATGCATTAGGCATCGTCAAATCAAAACTGGCCGTAATACTGTCAGGTGCCTTTACACGAACAACTTGTACGCCATTAGCCGCCAGTTCTTGCAATTGAATGCGACCGGCATCTCCCGGATTAATTCCAATTGAGCCAAAGGTGGAACCTGGCGATTGCCAGGTCAGTAATCCCGTTCCATCATTCGTCAAAGTTGTACCGGCACTGCCCTGAATATTCGGTAAAGTAACCGAATAACCGGTACCGATTGCATCTGGTGCACGAAAAGTAATCTGTTCCGTTCCATTTGTGGCCAATTCTTTCAGTCGAATAGCGCCAGCTTGACCAGCCCCTACACCATCCGGTGCAAAAGTTTTGTTGCTAATATCTTGCATGGCGCTATCCAAAATTATAGTTCCGGAACTATCCGGAATAACAACGGTTCTGGCCGCAGAAAGACTTTGCGGCTGCAACACCGATTCATAACCGCTGTTTTTAAAAGCAGCACCGGAGGATTCTCTGATAATTTGCGTACCGTCTTGTAAAACTACATTACCACTGTAATCCGGTAACGTATAAGTACGGGTTGCAGTCAATGGGCCGGTCTGTAAATCACCATAATTTGTGGCTCCATTAAATAATCTTACCCCACCAGAGACGAAGGCTTGCAGCCACCGCAAACTGGCGGATCCAAGATTATAAGTTGCATCCACATGAGGTTTAAAGTCCGCTGTCGGCTTGCTTTCATTATTTTTGGTCAAGCAAGCCTGAATCCCTGCGGCCAAATTGTCATCTTCCTGATCGTGCAGCGAAGCTACAATTTTAATTCCATTATTCTTGTCTGTTACCCAATTTCGTAAGCGCGTGTATATACCGCTGCCATTCCAAGGCATTCTAATCTCCTAATTTTACCGATGTTTATACGTATCCAGCTGGTTCGAACAAATATTCGAGACTGAACCATTTACAGGACTGCTGACCTAAAGCGGCGATTACCCGAGTAGATACATTAAGCCCAATTCCGGCGACCGATACCCATGGGCGGATTATCGTATTTTCGCCTGCCCAGGCACTAAGATCCCAAGGACTATTATCCCATTCCGGCGCATTGCCGGAAAAATTGGATACACTATAAGTTGCGGCCGGGGTTTCAAAATCAAATGCCAGCGCAAGCGAAATTGGTAAGGCCCCTTCACTTTCAAAAACCGGTTTCAACGCCGTAAATCGTTTAATTTGTCCACGAGAGTTTAAATAATTCCATGCAGTCTGTGCGGAAAATGTAATGGGATTGCCGTTATCGTTATGTCCTTCATCTGCCAAGTACACATTCCCGTCTATGCCTCCAAAATATAATTTATCATTATACAGGGACCAGCATATTCCATTTAGACCTTCGAATTTGGTCCATGTATTGGTCAGAGTATTAAAAATATGCTGATCGAATCGCGTTTCCGATACTGGCACATTAAATAGTAAATAATTGCCCTGCGGATACATCAAAGCCTGCCAACCAAAATTACCGGCATATAAATTGGCCGCTTCTTTGACTGCGCCATTAATTTTATCGGAAATGGCACGGGCACTGGCAGCGCGCCCGGCATCCAACACTTTAGATAACGGCACATATCCATCTTTGGTCATTACCACTACTTCAGAGCCTACCTTTAAGGCTCCGCGGGAAGATAGCGGTGCGCCAAGGCGGAAAATACCGACCAACGCCCAGTCGGCAGCCGAACCAGGATCGCTGCCTTGATAAATTATTACATCCCCGCTCGACATAATGAAAATGGCCAGATCATCTACACCGTCCCCGCCATCCACAGTCCAAGATTGAATTGCAATCAAATTCCCGCCAAATCCGGAAACACGGCCTAGTGGAAATTTATTTAAACTGCCGCCTAGCGCACCAGTGGCGCTGTACCAGAAATCCTGGCTGTCTTTTTCCCAAAAATAGGATCGATTTTTAAATGTAAATACGCCAATCAAATTATTGATGGTCAAATCTGTGCCTGAAACTGTCAAGGCAGAAACTGCCATTCCATCATACATTTGTGGCGGATCAATACCATTGACTAGCGCCATTCGTGCACCGCCACTGGCATCGTCAAATTGCGAAAATGACCAGCGATCATTTTGAAATCCACTGGCAAGGGCGATACCAACCGCGCCGGGTGTGGAAATATCGTAAATAGCATTATTGCTAGCGGCGATAAACTTGCGCGATGCTCCGGCATTAAATTCCGCTAATGTTTCCACTGGTCCAGGCATATCCGATGCATAAGTCACATACCCTTTGCGGGTTTGCACCCGGCCAACAGTTGGAAACCAATTGGTTAATATCACCGCATCTTCCGGAGGCATTTGATCCAAAGCGTCTCGCGTGTTCCACCCGCCAACAGGAGACACTATTTGTATTGCTTTTGCTGTCATAAATTTGTCTTTAGAAATTCGCTTCTGGTAAATTTAATGCAATATCTTGCATACAATTAGACTGTAAATTTAACTTGGGCATTCCACCATCACGGGCTATAGCTTGCGAGACTTCGCGTTCATATTCCTGCAACGCCATGGCGTAATCCAATCCTTTTGCCAGCAAAAACCTCCAGACCACACCCATAATCACAAGATTTTCCGGCAGTATAGATTCATCACTATCGTCTTGCCAAACATTGCTGGTTTGTGTGCCTGCTAAATTGCGCACCCAATTTTGGGAAACATATTCCAATATCAACGCATCGCCATTTATGGGTGGCACAGGATCAATATAAATCTGATTTATAATATCAGCACCGCGCTTAATACGAAAATTTCTTTTAATGCCCACCGATCCAATTAAACCGGATTTTTTTTGTTGCCATTGTTGCGGACTTAATGGTCCGCGCATGGATTGGTATGCGCTGCGATCCCATAATGTATTGTCGATCAATCGATCAAAATCGTCTGGTAAATCATAATTTTCTTGGCCACCGACTGTAGTAATATCATATTCTTTCTGCAGCATGGTCCAATTATGTCGCCGTGCCAATATTTTGCCTTCCCGATTGCACAGCGCCAGGATTTGCCGCGCCGTAGCATCGGTATTACCATATAAAAAAGCGGGCGGTTCAAAACCAACCTCATACGCCACATTCTGCGCAATGGATAATAAATTCATAATAATGTCCCTTTAATTTATTCGGGAAGCGTTTGCCACCAGTCAATACGCTGTTGTGCAGTATCGGGGTTGCCATCTTCGTTGCCGTCAAATTCCGGCGCTTGAGCCTCTAACCAGCGCCAACGAATATTGTCATCTGCTTCAAGGCCCTGCTGCAAAGGGCGGAATAATAAATCATTAATCCAGTCTCTTTGTTGCTGCCATGCTTCGTCTCCGTTTGCTACTTTGATCAAACGCTCGTTACCGCTCCATGAAAATACTTCGGAGAGCTCGGAACCAGGAGAGTTTAAAGTGTGTCTAAGAGCACATTCATCTCTGATTGATTGTATGTCCGCGTGATTGTTGCCGATTAAAAAATACCAGTTTTTTGTCACTGTCCTTCTCCCGATACTGGTAAATCCAGTACCATTTGATTGCATGGGCCTGCGACAGCGCTAAGTGCCCCAACTACCGCGAAATTTCCTCCGAAACCATCGTTAATTCCATAGTCAACAACGGAGTTCTTCAAATATATTATTGGGGCACTACCGCTAGCCCACCCACTATTGCGGCTATACCGCAAATCACAAGTTGGTTTCTTACCGGCAGTAATAAATGCGCGCCTATTATTATCCAAACTTATATCAAGAAAATTTGAATTGCTCAGATAGAATCCTGCCAAATCGCCGTTAAAACGATGGGAAGCATTTGCGCCCCCAATACTGTGAAAGCTGTCCGTATAATCAATATTAAATGGGCCAGATGCATCACTAACGATTGTTGTGCTTAGCGCATCATTGACATAAATCATCCCTATTTTATTTCCTGCCGAGTAATTAGTATCCCACGATGCAATTATGTGCGTATAGTCTGTTGTTACCGCCGGCCCAAAATTAGCTACGGTTTCAAAAATAAACTGGTCTGTTCCATTACTGGCCTGTAATTGAACACGGATTTTATAAGCACTTGTTCTATAAATACGCACGTGCTGATTCTGCGTACTGTAAATGTCGCGATCAACAGCCCCTATTCCATTTAATCTGAACCAAAAGCTAATAATGCCTTGAGGTCCATCCAAATTTGCCGATAAATCCGTACTGACTTTTAGGTAATCGTTTGTGCCATCAAAATTTGCGGCATTAGCCAGACAATTAACGGCACAATATGGATTAGATAATCGATGTTGGGTAATAAACATGATCAATTACAATATGCATTCGCTTACATTCAATTTACCGCCCCCAGTATCTTGAATAACGGCAATCTTCTCCCCTGGTGAAATTTCAGTAAATTCAACGACGTTTGCCGGTAAAAATGTGCTTGTACTGGTTGCAGTTGGATTTGTACCCAATGCAATGCGGCAAGCAGTTGTGGATACCAGCCGGATAATTTTGTTTGGTGTTTGACCTGCGGTGCCAATTGCGGCGGACTGCGCACTGCTGGCGCCAACCGTCACGTCTTGCGATGTACTTAGCTTAACAGTGGGCAGGAAATTCCCGCCATTTAATATCAATGCCATTATGGTCATCCTCTTTCTCTTATTCAGTTTTCAATTTTAATTTTTCTTTCTTTTTATCTTGGATCAGGCTTTTTAATTCTTTGATCTGAGATAAAAAGAACTCATTTTTTTGATGCAATTCTGCGATTTGTTCCTGCAATCTTAGATTTTCGGCGGCAATACGTTCTACCGCACCATTATCTTTGGATGCTTCCAAGAATGCTTTTGCCTTAGCCTGCAATTCACGCGCACCCATACCGATGCGTTGCAACCCTTGGTCCGATAGTTCCGCCAATACTTCTACGGTTGGTACGTGCATGGCGCGCAATTCCGCGATCTGAGATACCGACAAGGCTGGCCATTGCTCTAGTGGGGTGCCTTCTACCGGCTGCGCCGCATTTTCTGTATAAGCTTTCCATTGATCCGCCCAGCGCGCACGGTCATCATCGCGAACTTTCCGATCAATAATTGTGTTCTTATCTCCAGGAATATGTATCTGGATATAATCTTCTTCACGAAAAATCGGCCGACCTTGCTGTTCACTGGCCAATTTATCTTGTACCGCGCGCCTGTAAAACATGGGCACCAAAATATCTTTGGTGGCATTAGAAGTCTTAGGTAACGATAATTCCGGCAGCATTTATTGGTCCTTTCAAGAAAAGGACAGAGGATGAAACCATCCTCTGTCTTAGATATTAAGCGTTCACGGTGCCGCGAATCACCGATGGACTCACGGAAGCGCGCAATGTTTGCGTGGCATTACTGCCACTGGTCGTCGTTGCGCAAACACCATGAACCATGGTTTGCGATGTCGACACATGACTGAGATGCCCGGCCGTTCCAGTAGTATACAATGGAACGTTTACCGTGGTGTTGGCGAGCATGTTGCCGCGCACACCGACGCCACGCCGTGCCACCCACCCCCAATTGCCTGATGTAAATGCCGCTTGGGCAAAGCCCACGATCGGCAACGTATCGGCCAGAGTTTTGGTAATGGCTTGCGCGGAAAAGCTGGAATCAACCGCGACACAATCGCCACTGTTGATTGTTGCACCAGCCTGAACATAAATATATTCAGCGCCAGTGCTGTCCATGCCCACACTACCCGCCTTATGAAGGGGTGTAGCGGAACGATCAGTCGGATCAAGACCTATGATATAACTCATCTTTGTTCTCCTATAATTACGGAATCAACACGCCTTGCAGAGATGCATTCGACAAAGTCAAATTGCCTGCAAAAGCGATCAGTTTTACCATCGCATCTTGATTCATCGAGAAGCGATCCGGTTCTAGCGGAACAAAATTGCGATCTTTGTGCGGACGGAAATAAATGTAATTCGTGTTTAAGAAATACATTTTATTCGCCGGCGCGCCGCCACCGAGGCCGCCATCGAACATCACATCGGCATTCATGAATTTCAGGCTGGTAAAGCCCAAATTCGCTTCTTTTTCCGAGGTGACGCGTTGAATCGCCTGCAAGCTTTCCCAATAAAAGCGAAACATGTTATTGTCCGCCACAATCAGATCAGGCGCGTCATTGCCACGCGAGCAAGCCAGATACAAACGGTTCATCGCCGTTTGAATATTGCTGGTCGATGGGGCGCCCAAACCGGCATTGGACATATCCAACACTTGATTGCGCCAGAATGACCAGGAAGCGCGGTTGATACCGCCGACGGTGCCGGTAGTCGGATCATCCGCGACCAGCAATTGCAAGCCGCCGATTTGTTTGCCGCTGTCGGCTGTGCCGTCCGAATAAACGTCCAATGAGATGTTGTTAATCAAAGTGCGTTCAGCATTATCGATACGTTTTTCCAATAATGGAATAATCGCTTCTTCGCCGCTATTTTGCAGCATTTCGAGACCAGAAATACTGACCACAACCGCTGCTTGACGAATATCAAATTCCGCCGCCGTAAAAACATCGGACGGTTGGATATTTAATACTTCGTAACCTGTATAGCGGCGGAAAGTGGTATTTTCCGCGTATTCTAATTCTTCAACGATGGTACGGCCACCTGCAAAGGGGCGCATTTTTCCTTTTTCACGCAAGCGATTCAACAATGCGTTGTTTTTGCTTACGTTGTCGGACAAAGCCCCAGAGCGATTGCGCAACGTCGTTGTAATAATCTCCGATAGATTTGGAGAAATTGGCATAATCTACTCCTTAAATAGTTTAATGATAATGTGCGTGGAGTGGATGAGCGCTGCTCTGCCCGTTACGCTTGCGCGTTACGGTAAGCCGCTTCCAATTCTTCGCGTAGCGATTGCGCGGGTTTTCTTTGTACCGCATTGGCGCCCGGGGTGCCGTAAATGCTGGCCCCGGCCCGTTTTGCGATTTCAACCTTAGCCCGATCTTCGTCCTGTTTCCTTTTTTCTGCCGATTTTAAATGGCCGGACAAAAATTCTTCGCGCAGATTGGGATGAGCCCAACCGGCGCGTTCATACAAGTCTTTTAGATCGGGCTGTTTACCCTGCAACAAATCCGCATGGGCCAGCATAGTGATATGCGGCAATAATGTATCGAAATGCGGATACATGTTTTTGCCGGTAACGTCCTTGGCTTCAATCATATCTTTGATTCTTTGCTGGCCGATGCGGATGGCGCCGGCGGCTTGTTGCATTTGTTGCTGCGCCAAAACGCCTTTTAATTGATCAATTTCTTTTTTAATATCGGATGGTTCGTTATTTTTAACTGGCGGCACAGCTTCCGCATTATATCCATATAAATCGGAAATATGTTTGATGGTCGCCTGCGGGTTTCTTTTTAAATTGCGGTAAACGCCAAACAATTCTGCCACCGCTGCGGCCTCGTCGACCCCTGCGCGCGATAAGTCGTCTTTGTACTCATCAAATATCTTTTGCAAATCTCCGTATCGTTTGCGTTCTTTGGAAATATCGGTGGTCTTTTTGGTGTAATCCGCTTCCATGGATTTGTGCCGGCGCATAACCCAGGATTTGGTTCTGTCATCCAGGCTTGAAAAAGTCGCTTTATCCTCATCCGACCAATGTTCCGGCGCGGTGGCATAGGCTGTTTTTTCATTCTGAAACGCCGTTTTTAAATCGGCCGCAACGCTGCCTTTTGGATATGGATTATTATCTGAAGTCGCCGTACCATTATTTTCAGGCACGGAATTTTGTTCCGAAAGATTCATTTTTTTCTCCGGTTAGGTCAAAATAAAACCGGCTGTTTTTTAAACAGCCGGTTTACAGAATTTTTTGATTGTATCGAATCGTACCACAATTTTTTTCACAAATCAATAGATCTGGAAAATATTTTTAAAAAAAATTAGAAATTTAATCTCCAACTTCGATGCACCCATGTTGCCGCAAATGCGCGCGGTGTGCGGCGCGGCCATCGATGGTCTCGCCGGTAACCATGCTTTTATATGGTTTCAAATCGGCAATTATATTCGGACTGTTTGGGATCATATCTTCTTCATTTTTCAATTGCAGCTTTCCATTGCGATAAACATAGGTTTTGCGCATTACGTTGGACTTTCAATTTGGCCCAATGATTCCAGCGACGATTCCAATTCCCGTCCGATTTTGAATCCCCGAGCGCCGAACAATAACATCGATCGTGCCACCGATAATGGCAATGCGCCTGATTGTACCAATGGCGCGGCTTCTTTGACGAATCCGGTAACCGCGTTTAAAAATTCGATGCGGGTTTGTTTTTCCTGGATTTCATCCATAGCAATGGTGGAATCGGTTTCGATATCCAAACGCCAGTGGAAAATCTGTTCGTTCCGAAATAAATCCATCATTTCCGGCACGACCGCGAGGCCCGTCATAGACGACAAGGTTTCTGGCGAGAAATGTTCCGCCATCACTTCGGCCATTATACGAATCAAATCGCGGCTGAACCGCGCCACCGATTTTTGTCGTTCGGATAAACGTAGCGTCGCAAAACGGCCTTTTAATTGCTGCGCGGTTGCGGTTTCCGATGCCACCGTTGCGCCGCGCAAAATATCGGCGATGCCGGTGATTTCATAAAGATCGTTTTTAACTCGGTCGCGCGCCTGATATAATTCGCGTAATACCTGCACCATGCGTTCAATCGGCATCCAGGCGACAACCCCATCGAGGCCGCCCTTTTGTGCAATCGCCGACCATTGATCGACCGGGATCAATTGGCTTTCTTCGCCAAATTCGCTTAACAAACGCTGAATTGGTTCTGCCGAGGCATCATACACGCCTCGCAGACGAATCATGCGGGACAATGCTGTGATACGCGATGTTAAAACATCCAATTCTGTTGCTTGATCTTGATACAACAAATAATCCGGTACCGGCAGCATGTCATCGCTGGTCGTCGTGGCCAGCAGCGGTTGTGGGCATGGGAAAAATCCGGACAAACGCAATGGATCATCCTGAATTTCCAGAATCTGTGATTTTTTGCGATTCGCGCCATGCGTTAACCACAGTACCTGGCGAGAGGATTTATCCCAAATTTCCCAAATCATCGCCTTGCCAGCTTGCGCCTTGATATCGGCACTGCCTTCGCAATCATAATCGATATTCCAATCATCTACCTTGTCGCCGAATCTGTTTTTCATTTCTTCGCGCGATAAGTAATTGCGGAATGCAACCCAATCGACATCATTCCAACGCCGCGCCGGTGCATGCAGAAAATCTTTCCAATGCACATAATCGCAAATGGCTTTCTCGCTTTTTAATTTTTGAATCTCAGTTTGTTCCTCATCGGCCGAATAGGCCGATTCAAATTCCGGCACATATCGAATGCGGGCAACACCGCGCCCAGCCAACAAATAATCCTGCACACAAGAACGCATGACCGTATCGAAATCATAGACATCGATATTGGTGGTCAGCGCGCGTTCCAGCACCATCGATGCCTGACGTGTGAATGGATCGTTATCTTTATATCTTCGTTCGATTTGCGGTTTCGGCGCGCTGTAATACAAAGCCGGTTTCAAGGTTTCGACATTCGACCACAAAATATTGAATTTACCTCCGCGATCAGCATCGCCCCGTTCATCACGGTACCTTCGAACAATTTTATCGGCCCTGGCGCGATAAGTGGCTTCGCGCTTTTCAGCTTTATCCAAAACCGCCAACCAATATCCCAATAATGGGTTATTTGTATCTTTTTCGATCATAATTTACTCCAAATCCCTCAAAATATAAGGTTAATTTTTCTATTTATTTCAAATTTATGAAATAAAATAAAATCATATAGATAAAATTTATATAATTATTTTATATGAAATATTATTACTTTTTAATGTCAGTTTTTCTTTATATAAGTATAAAATTTCAATAATTTATAATAAAATTCTGTATTGTTTTTAGACATTTTTATGTTATATTGACTGTCATATAAAGTTCAAAAAAACGTGAACAACTCAATTTATGGGACGAGAGATTAAATGCCTTTTCGAACTTCTATTCAGTCATTGGACACTTTGCCAGACGCTCGACTTTCGCGTGCGGATGAATCAACTCAGAAAAAACATGAAGCAACTTTATTGGCTCTTTTAACAGAAGGCCAAAGATTGATTCAGGACAATCCTGATGCCTATCACGTTGCCCGAGCAGCCAGCATTTTTAAGAAGCTCGGTTTTCATACTCATGCCAAACATCCTGAATTTGATCAGCTTACTATTGAAACCACAAAAGGACTGATCGAATGCGCAAAACAATACGCACAACCATCAAATCCCAGGATGGAACCAAGCATAAGTCATGCTCAAGATTGTTTGCTGCACGCAGCCTTTGTTATTACCAACCCTTCCTTCTGTTATGAAACAGATACAAGCGGACACCAAGATCCTGAGACAGGACTTCCACCTAATCGTAAACGAGATGCTTACAAAAGTGTTGGCATTCCATTACGCCGCAATGTTGTTCTGGAATTATTAGCGCTTGCAGAAAAAGTTGCGGAAACAGAACAGCGGCCATTAAAACAAGGCTCCTTTGCTTTAGATTGTGTGGAATGGGCTTATCGTTTAGCCGGCAAACACACAGGCGCAAGGGAATCTGCTATCAAAGCATATGCCACTTACACAAAAAGCGATGATAATCCTGAAGGTATCGATATTCGCACCTTGGGCAATGAAATTCCTTCAGTCCCAGCTAAAGTTAAACCATCATCGGAAGCAGGCGTTGGCGCCTGTGCTCCCGAAGCGACTCGGGCGGCGGCACATCATCATCCTGCAAGTCCGCGTCATGCAGGTGCAGAACGAGTTTACTAAATTCGCTTTGATTCGGCTGATCTAGTTTTCAAATCCAATTCATGCAAATCATTCCATGTAACCGGCGTAACCGCCGGTATTGTGGAATTGGTTACTGATTGCCGCACATAAGGCCTGCTCATACACGCATAACGCCATTCATCGGCGGCGTGATCTTCCCCTTTATTATCGATATCTTCTGGCATAGTGCGGGAATGTTCCAAGGCCGGAATTGTACGAATCGAATCGACACAAGCATCAAAACAATAAATCATTGGTAAATCCTCGCCTTTTAACCGGGCGCGCATTTGATCCCATCCCGCAATGCGGGCATTATCGGCCGGGCGGAATTGCAAACCTTTTTTTCCCATGCGTTCGGCAATGCTGGGGCCGCCATCAACGCGAAAAATACTGGGATCGGCGACGGCATAGGCTAATTTTTCCATGCCCGGCATGCGCGATATAATTCCCGATGCCACTTCTTCCGCACTTAGTTTTAATCCATATCCTTGTGTATCGGCGCCATACCATTCGCGGTACCGTAATAACGATCCTCGCGGCAATAAACTTTTGCCAATCGGATGATCTTCACCCACCACCGTCCACCATCCCACCGAAAATGGGCTGCTGGATCCCCAATCGAATGATAAAAATCGCAACCATTCATCCGGCACGCGAAATGGCGCGATGACATGAACATCATTGTCCCATTCCGGAAAAAACGATCCGGCGATGACATCCCAATTGCCATCCAGCCAGGCACGCACCAAATCCTTGCTGCCTACTTTTTGCAGGCGCAAAATATAGTTCGGATCTTGCGCCAACAAGATTTTATTATCGAACACCCGGCTTTTTATAAACAGCCGCGCACCGGAATCCGTATCGCCTTTAATCAGCCTGCCGCCCAAGGGGTAACGATCAATCGCAAAATATGTCTTGATCCAATGATGCCCAACACCACCAGGATTCGCCGTTGCCCGAATACGTTTGCCGGCAATGGGTGCCGCAGAACGCAGGCACGCCTTTAACTTATGATACGCATGCGCGTTGGGCCAATTGCCTAATTCATCCCAGCCGATCCAGGTATAGGAATGGCCCTGAAATTTATCGGCGTCATATTGATTTTCCAGCGCGCGAATTTTTAATGTCGCCCCATCTGGAAATCGCCAAGTCTTGCTTTGCTGATGAAATTCCGCGCCAGGACAGCAAACCGGATATATTTCCCGGCTGCGTGCAATTAATTCTTCACACTCCGGATAGGTTTTGCGAAAAATCACCCCGCGCCAATCCGCACCATAACCTGACCCCACATCCACCAAAAAATCCGCTAGTAAAAAATCGGTCTTCCCCCCACCCCTAGCCCCGCCAAATAGCAGTTCTTCCGCTATAAAGGCGGCATCGATCGCAGCGGCTTGGGGGCCTATCTGAGGCTGCCATTGTTGTAAATCCATGATTTGAGGTAATTATAATCTGCGTTTCGTTTACCCTTTAATAAGGGTTACCGCCTTAAAATAGACATATGGTCATGCAAGTATAGAAATAACCAGTTTTTATAATATTATTGCTTTCGATTAGGCCAAAAAAGGCTGCCACCGTATGATATACTGGGTGAATATGGGCAAAATATACAATCATTCCGATAATCGTATCTCGCAAAGTTTGGCGATAGGTTTTTTATTGATCTGCCTATTTGCTGGGCCAAATGCATATGCCCAAGATGACCCCAATAACTCGCCTCCACCGCCGGTGGTTAATGCTAATCCTCCAATAGTGCACAATTCCGCTGTGCCCCCAGCAGCCTTAGAGCAGCCGCAAATCCGCCCTGAAACCAGGCATGTACGCAACAAAATCACCATTAAGCGGCGCGGTTTGACCCGGGCACAGCATCAAAGATTTATGTACCCACGGGCGGGACAATAATTCTTTTTTACCGCGATTGGATATATCTTATTAATGGCTACGCCATTAAGGTTATTGCATGAAAAAACTTTCTTTATTCTCTTTCGTTATATTGGCCGGGTTTTTATTTACCGTTTCTGCCAGCCATGCTGGAACCAGCGGCCTAAATAAAATGTCGGAAAGCACCAATGCTTTGAACACAAGCACGGCCAGCAAGGTAGAATCCGCGAAACCTGCAACCGCGTCCGGCGATCAATCCAAAAGCGCCATAAAAACAACCAGTAAATTCAAAGAAAAATCATGGAAGCGGGGTTCCGCTCCATTTGGACGTCGCAGCGGCGCAAAATCCGAATCCGGCAATACTGAATCCAAAAAATAGTTATATACTTTCCGTACTTTGCATTGCCTGTGCCCGGCGCAACCATTCTTCGAAATTTTGAGATCGTTGCGGAAGATTCAGTTCCACGGCAGATATTGCCGCGGGCTTTTCATCCATGGGCTTTTCTTTCATTTTCAACAGCATTTGCGCCGCAGCCAGTCTTTGTGCGATCGTTGGCGCTGCGATTTCGTCATTATTATCCTTCACCAATTCTCCGCGCACTATCTGAACCAGCAAATCGACCGCTTGCCGGGATATATCCTCGTCTTGTTTTTTATTTGCGGACAAACGATTCTTTCCCGACCGGCTTTTACGGATTTTGTTTTTCATCTGCTTCCACTTCCAAACGGTATAAATTGCGTTTTTTGTTGTTAAATACGAACATGCTGCCGCAAGACATAAAATTTTCCGCAAACCCGCGAGCGTCTTCGCGTTCGCTGAATCCGGATACAACCAAATGCACTTGAAAACGTTGCGGCTTGACTTTGCCGTGTTTTTCTAAGAATTCTTCCCAAGGCGTTGGCAAGCAATCATCGTCATTTATTGGGTTTTGTTGCGTCAATTGCTGGTTTTTCACCAGCACCACATGGGCTTCGGTGATGGTTGGCATCCTGTCTCCTTTGAAAAATGGGCACAAAATAAAACCGCCAGGTTTTGGCCTGGCGGTTGTTACATTTATTTGATGGTATACAGACTGTACTACAAAATTTTTCAAAAATCAAGCCATCTGGAAAATCTTTTGCAAATTAATCTGCAAGACAAGATAGTCCGGATAATAAAATCGCTTTTGCCTGGCTGGGTGAAATCAAACGCTTATGCCCTTGATACCCGGCGCGGCTAATGCGATGCGCGTAATCGCGCAAGCTAATGCCAAGGCCAAGGACATGATAAAAACAAGATGCGGCTAAATGCCCCAATCTTTTTTCAGTGTGTTTAATTCTTTGCCTGGCGGCAATTTGCAATTCGCCTGGCGAAAAATTATCATTGGCGTGCGCCGGCAAGCTATTGATTCCGACGATATCATAATGCACTTTGGCATAGTGTCCTTGCAGGCCTGAGGTTAAAAAATCATGGACATAACGCAAACCGGCTTTTAATTCATTTTCCGATATTTGCGCCTTTTCATATAACTGCAACAATAAACTTTCTGCGGAAATAAGCCTTACTGCTGGCTTGTCCGCGTTATTATCTTTCGATTTGGAATTGGAACGGGATTTTGAATGTTTATTCATAACCATCTCCTTGATAAGGGATGGACGATATGAAACAAAACCAAATCCAATGCAATAGGTTTGGAAAATATTTGGAAAATATTTTTATTAGCGGCGGTTTGCCTTAACGCGAACAGGCTTCGGGGCCATTACGCGATTGAACAAAACGGTGCAGGCGCCAACTGAAACCAAGCAAGAAACCAACACAAATACCAAAGTCATCATTAACCCCCATTATTTTAGGCGACTGCGCCGCCTGATTTTTGTTCTGCCAAATTCCGCCAAGACGATAAATTAATGCCTGCTTTAAACGATGGCACTGCCGCACCGCCTTTGTATATATATTCTGCGGCGGCACGGATAATTTCTTCATCCGTCAATAATTCTGTACCTTTCGCGCCGAATTTGCCAATACGACACGCGGATAATTCCGGGCATTGCGCGATTAATTCCAAACATAACATGGCAATAGCGCCTTTGGTGCCGAACACATCGCCTTGGCGTCCACTGCCGTAATAAAGGAAGTAAGCCTGATCTACAGAAGAGATTCTGGGGGCGTTTCCAGTTAAATCGTGGTTGTCCATACCGAAGATTTCTTTTTTTATAGTCATCGAACCCTCACCAATCCTTGTAATTTTATTACCTCACACAATAATCACATTTTCTTGAGCTTTATAAATTAATAATATCTTAAAAAGATACATAAAGCAAGCACTATTTTTGAAAATATATTGTTATATAACAGTAACTTAATGTAGTTACGGTACTATTTCACTATATCACAAGTTAATATTTTAATGGGGGAATTAACTACAAGACGGCCATAAAACTTTGAATCGGTACTTATTGTCGATTTCCTTTCGTGCCCGCAATTGCGCATACACGGTCATCGCACCGGCATTGGCAAAGATCAATTGCAAGGGAATCATATCGCCGTAATAAATGATCTGCCGCACGTCTTGAATATGAATAAACAAATCATTCTCGCGCAATTCTACAATCGATAAAAATTCTTCGTCACTGGTCAATGGATCTCCAACCGTATATTGTGATCCGGCGATTCCCAATTCATCGACCGGATAAATATACTGATTATAATCCTGATTCAGTGCATTCGCGGTTTGTTGCGGTAATTGGCGCACTTGTTTGATGCCAGCTTGCGCGGCAATAGGTGTGGATACCGATTCCAACCTATCATCAAAATTGTTCCGATTCACAATCCGCAATGTAACCGCCAATTCTTCGGCGTAGATACGATTTTTCTCTCTAGTTTTGGGATTTATAAATTGCAGCGCTCCGTAAGGTTCCGCAAAAGCATAACCTATTTCGATGCCACGACGATAAGACGGGCATGGCCCCAAAGCCTCTCGTACCTCTTTATTGGTCCAATATTGGGCAGCCGAGATCGGCGAAGACCATCCCAGGCAACACCCCAATACGAACAAGATCAATTTTCTGTGCATAAAAGCCAACTTTTGTTAACTCATTGAACTATATAGCATTACCACCCTACGAATCTATTGCCAAAACGGAAAATATGTGTTAAGCTGTAACTATTAATAATATATTAAAACCAAGGGTAACCCAGATGAGCAGCTTTAACGAACAAGAAATCGCCGACCGTCTAGAGCAAACGATTAAAAACCTGCTGGATCAACAAATCAAGATGGCCGCCGATGGGATTGAACCTCATTTAATCGCCGGTGCCTTTCTTGCCCTGGGTATTGATCGTTTTAGCGCGGTTATGGGCGAACGTCATGCCGCCAGCGTATTGGAACGTGCCGCTGCCGATATGCGCGACAAAGCAAAACCGCTGCACTAATTTCTATAATCCAAATCCAATATTCCAGGAAAACTATTTTTTCTCGGTGGTTTTCTTTTTCGATTTTTTCTTGGGCGGAACAATCGGTTCTTGCGTCGGCACCGGTGGCTTAATGACCGTGTTATCAACCGGCTTTTCTTCCAATTGATTTAAATAAGGATCGTACAACGGCCGATTTGGCGGTGCATCCGTTGTCGACGGATCTGTTGCAGATGATTCCGCCGCCGCAGGAGCCGCGGCCTTTGGCATAGTATCTGATGCTGGCATAGGCTCCGCAACTGGTTTGGGGTCTTCTTTCTGTTCATCCGTAAATACCGGTTGTGGCTCGGCAAGCGGTTCTTCTTCCACTTTTACCGGCGGCAAAGCCGTATTGCCCTCAATCTGATTTTCTTGAATTGCTGGATCAATTGGCTCTACCGATGTGCCGACATACCGGCTATCCGAATCATTTGGTTGCGGTTTTTCATAACAAGAAACGCTGCCGAGCGTATTGTAACAATATACCGCTGGCGCTGGCTTCGGCGTTTCCTTGACCGTATTGCGTTCTTCAAATCCCTTAACCTCGCGCGCGAATTCTTTCAGCAATTGCGTGCTACAGCCTTGTAAAAATAAGACAATAAATGACAAAAGAACAAAATGGAAAGTGCGCATAGGAAACCTTTGAAAGAATATCCGCATCTTACAATGCAAATATCCCGGATGACAAAGGTAATTATGCCGTTTTTTTATGTTTAAAAAACACTTGTTGCGCCAATAATCGGAATGCCGGGTTATGAATCATGATTTCCATCATCCAATTCGGGCACGCATGATAAAAACCCATGCGCATAAGCTGTTTCACAGCAAAAGTAGGGATATATTTTTGAATTGCCTTGCCTGGGTGAAGCGCGGTCTGACCTTTAATATACGCATACAGTGCATCCGCCAGATTATAACCAAGGCGCAAGGCATAATCGATCCCACCAGCCGTCAGAGGCGAGACATGGCTGGCGGCGTCGCCAACAATGATGACATTGCCTTTGGCGCAATCGCGCAGCGGCCAATCAACCGGAATCAATCCGCCACGATTGCCGTGAAAAGGAAGGGCGCGAATATCGACAATATCGCGGATTTTCTCAAAAAACTTTTTCATATCGGGCTTGTATGGTTGCCGGCAAGCAAGCCCAACCTGCGTTATGCCGATACCGGGCGCGATCCATCCCAAATATCCAGGCGCCAATTCTTGATCCAAAAAACAATGAAACTGCACGATGTCCAAAACATCTTTGGCATACTCATATTCGGTACCAATTAAAAACTTCTTTGGTTTTGGGAAATTGAAAAACGAAGCGACTTCGGATTTGGCGCCATCAGCACCGATTATAAATTTTGCACTGATATCCAAATCCGGAATATAAAAACCGTCATCGCGATTTTCAGCCGATTTAAAACTATAGTCCAATTTTATTTCTGCGCCTGCACTTTTGGCTTGTTGCAACAAATAACGCATTAAATTCGGCGTATCAGTGGTGCAGAAAAAGTAATCGTCCGATTGCAAATCCAAATGGCGCAATGATGGCGAATACAAACGAATGCGATTTATCCGGCGCAGCAAATGATCCGGCACGATTAAATGATCGAAAACATCTTTGACCAGAATACCGGTGGTGCGAATACCAAGACCGACATCTTGCTTGCGTTCTAATATCAAAACGCGCAAGCCGGACCGTGCCGCTTGCTGCGCGCAGGCAAGACCGGCAAATCCGGCGCCAACAACAATAATGTCGTAATTCTTATTCATAATAGATGCCGATTCCGCTTATAGCGCCATAAGGATAATAAAATAAAGCACAAACCATTCAGAATGCTGGCAAAAACTAACTTTTGCCTTATATATAAAGCTAGGGTACAACGGGAACGAGAATATACATGACCGCAACCGCATTACAATCCACGCTTTCGATGGCCGAGCAAGCCAAAATGCTGGATGCATTGTTTGCCAAAACTAAAGGCAAAATATCCAAAATTAAGCTGCAAAATTACGTTCCGATTATCGCCGAAATCAACCGGTTGAAACAAGAACGTAACGCCGTCATTTTAGCGCATAATTATCAGACCCCAGAAATTTTTTATGGCGTTGCCGACATTGTCGGCGATTCCCTGCAATTGGCGGTGGCCGCATCCAAAACCAATGCCGATGTCATTGTACAAGGCGGCGTGTATTTCATGGCCGAAACATCCAAAATTTTAAACCCGAATAAAAAAGTTCTGATTCCAAGCATGGAAGCTGGATGTTCGCTCGCCGCATCCATCACCGGCGCGGATGTACGGTTATTGCGCCAAAAATATCCAGGCGTACCAATTGTGACCTATGTCAACACCAGCGCCGAAGTAAAAGCGGAATCCGATGTTTGTTGCACGTCATCGAATGCGGTAAAAATTGTGGAACTGATGGCGAAAGAATCGGGATCGGATAGTGTATTGTGCATCCCAGATGAATATTTGGCGAAATATATCGCATCGAAAACCAATGTCAAAATTCTGACCTGGCAGGGGCATTGCGAAGTGCATGAACGCTTTACAGGATTGGAAATTCGCCAATACCGGCAGATGCATCCGGGTGTGACGGTGTTGGCGCATCCAGAATGTCCGCCGGATGTTATCGCCGAATCCGATTTTACCGGATCGACATCGGCGATGATGGATTACGTTGGCAAGGAACAACCGAAAAAAGTAATTATGATTACCGAATGTTCGATGTCGGACAATCTGGCAATTGCCTATCCGGAGGTTGAATTTATCCGTCCCTGCAACCTTTGTCCGCACATGAAAGAAATCACGTTGGAGAATATTTTGCATAGTTTGCAAACCATGCAGCACGAAGTTATGGTCGACCCTGCCATTGCAGGCAGGGCGAAACAGGCCGTTGAACGGATGATTGCGCTTTCAGCGCAGAAACAGTAAAATACCGGCCTATATTAATGGCAAGATAGATGGGAAATTCCTTGGACAATATTGTAATTATCGGTGCTGGAATTGCAGGGCTGACGGCCGCGTTGCGCCTGGCGCCGCGCCGGGTTACGGTGATTGCCAACGCACCTATGGGTAAAGGGGTTGCCAGCGGCTGGTCGCAAGGCGGTATCGCCGCCGCATTGTCATCCGACGACAGTCCCGAAGCCCATCAGCATGACACATTAATTGCCGCCGCAGGCATCGGCGATGTGAATGCCATCAAAATCATCACCGAAGAAGGTCAAGCGGCCATTGAATTTCTAACGCGCATTGGCGTGGATTTTGACAAACTGCCTAATGGCGATTATGCACTGTCCAAAGAAGCCGCGCATGGTTGCGCGCGCATCGTACGCGTTGCTGGCGATTTAACCGGCCCCGGCATTATGGCCGCGCTGCGCAAGTCAGTTGCCGCAACACCCAGCATCACGATTCGTTCCGGTTTTCAGGTTGTAGATCTTGCGGTTGAAGACAATAAAGTCCAAGGTCTATGGATCACCGGTGAAAACGGTGCGGTGGAATATTTACCCGCAAGCGCGGTAATTCTAGCCACTGGCGGAATCGGATATTTGTACCGTAACACATCGAATCCGCCGACGGCTTGCGGCGAAGGCATTGCGGTTGCCGCCCGCGCCGGCGCCAGCCTGGCCGATTTAGAATTCGTTCAATTCCATCCGACCACCCTTGCTGTTGGCAAAGACCCATCGCCGCTGGCCACCGAAGCACTGCGTGGTGAAGGCGCGATTCTGATCAATGACGACCAAGAACGATTTATGATTGGAATTCACAAAGACGCCGAACTTGCACCGCGCGACATCGTCGCGCGCGCCATTTTCGCGCAGATTCAAAATGGGCATAAGGTTTATTTGGACTGTTCCAAGGCGATCGGCAAAGATTTTGCCGCTCACTTTCCAAAAGTTTTTGCCTTATGCCAAGAAGTTGGCATTGACCCGTCGATCTCGCCAATTCCGGTTGAGCCTGCGGCGCATTATCACATGGGCGGCGTTGCAACCGATGCCCTGGCACGCACCAGCATTGAAGGATTATGGGCTTGCGGCGAAGTCGCATGTTCCGGCGCGCATGGCGCCAACCGCCTGGCCAGCAATTCGTTATTAGAAGCCGTAGTATTTGCCAAACGCGCGGCAATGGATATTAATACGTCTTCCGTTCGCACGGTGGCTGCATCCACCAAACTATCCGCGCCGGTTTTCTTGCCGCACAATGGCGCCGCGCAAAAGTATGAATTGCAATTACGGCAAATTATGCGCGAAAGCGTCGGTGTGATTCGCAACAAAGCGGGATTGGAAATGGGACTGGATGCCATCAAAACCCTGCAAAAAACCGCAACTGGTTCAACCCGGTTGCACAATATGATTTTGGTGGCGGAACTGGCGGCGACTTTTGCATTATGGCGCGAAGAATCGCGCGGCAGTCATTTCCGTACTGATTTTCCAATGGCAAAAAAAGATTGGCAGCGCCGCCAGTTTTATACGCTGAACCAGCATCACCAATTAATAAATCAGACACCGTCCAAGAAAAGCGCGGCCGGATAATATGAACAGTAATTCAATGCATTCGTTTATTCCAACCTCAATGTTGCAAAGCGCATTGCAAGCCGCGTTTGCCGAAGATCTGGGCGGATATGGCGATATCACCACCATGTCGACCGTCAGCGCCGATCAAACATCGACCGCGCATATTGTGGCAAGACAGGATGGAATTGTTTGCGGAATTGAAATTGCCGAAGCCGCTTTTTTGTTTTTGGACGATAAAATCCAATTCAAGGCGCATGTTGCCGATGGCAAGAAAATAACGGCTGGACAAAAACTGGCAACCATTACCGGCAGCACCGCAAGCTTATTAACGGCGGAACGCGTTGCATTAAATTTTATGTGCCACCTGTCAGGAATATCAACTATGACCGGGCAATATGTGGATGCCATTCAAGGCAGCAACGCCAAAATCACATGCACCCGAAAAACGAGGCCATTATTGCGCGTGTTTGAAAAATACGCGGTGCGCGTGGGAGGCGGACATAATCATCGTTTCAATTTATCCGATGCGATTTTAATCAAAGACAATCATATAGCAGCAAATGGCGGCGATGTTATTAAAACTGTGCGCAGCGCCAAGGAATCGATGGGTCATATGGTACGGATTTCGGTCGAAGTGGATCGAATCGATCAAATCGACGCGGCTATCGCAGGCGGCGCGGATGTAATCCTGCTCGATAATATGTCGCCACAAGAATTGAAACAGTCTGTGCAGAAAATTGCAGGCCGGGCCGTATGCGAAGCATCGGGAGGCGTCAATTTACAAACAGTTGCGGCAATCGCCGCCAGCGGCGTCGATTTTATTTCGGTTGGGCGCATTACCCATTCCGCGCCGTGGTTAGATCTTGCGCTCGATTTCTAACCATTTATAAAACAACTCTAATTTTTGAGTTTGGTAATTAAAATTCAAAATTAAATCTTCTCACCGAAAGTTGATATTTAATAACTGCCGGGCGTTGAAAAACTGTGATAGAATAAGAAAAAAAGTAATTCTGTCCGGCAAGCCCGAAATTGAATTATTTTATACATTTCAATACTTTAGGGAGGTTCGTGGTGGATAAAAACCCAACCGGAATTTCTAAATTTGATCACTCCAGCAAATCACCTGTCCGTGTCGTGACTTCCCTTTCCGCGAGCCCATTGATGTCAGAAAAGAAGCCTGTAAAATCAAATCTCCCGCCGTTGCTATCGGAGCATGAAATTACCAGCACTCTAAACAATTTAAAACAAAACGGTCTTTCTGGCGACGAGACTTTGTCGCTGGATAAAAGCCGCTTTATTAAAGAAGCGCAAGAATACGGCATTCAAATTGTTACGTCGATCGATGAACTCAGCGTTGCCAATTTCGAAGGATCGGTTTTGATTACCGAAAATATTGGCAAGAATTCCCGCATCACAGTCCGTGGCGGCGGCATTGCTGTTCTTGGCGAAATAGAATATGGGGTGATGATTGACGTTAATGACAAGGTTCTGATTAAAACGGCCGTCGGGAATTCCAGTTCCAATCTTGGCATTACCGTGGTGGGAAAAATTGGCGATCATGTTCGACTGAACTGCACTAGCAATATTATCATCCAGGACGCTGGGGAGTTTGTGCAATTGCGGACGGGCGGCGCGATTAAAGCCGGAAACATCGGCGCCGGGGCCAATTTGATCGCACGAGACAGTATTGAAATATGCAATGTGGAAGATGATTTGCGATCCACGCATTTTGTCAATCAATTCAAGGCCAAAAATATTGGCAAGCGATCTATTGTAAAAGCAGGAAATATCATTGTAGATGATATCGGCAGCGGATCCGAATTGATTGCCAGTTACCACATTGAGGCCGATTATATTGCGGAAAATTGTGTTGTCACAGCCCGCAGTATTTCGGTGACTTCTATCGCGGAAGGCGTGGAATTAAACGCGGCTATGGGAATTAGCGACCGGGCATCATCCGATCAACGCAAAACGTTATAACGTTTCTTCTATAGTTTCTGGATCGACTTCTACCACCGCATTGGTAATAGAATCACCCCATTCATCCTGTAATTTATGCATTCTTTCGGTCAATTGGCGCACTGCTTCTTCGCGTTTAATGCCAATCAAGAACATCATAACCGGGGGCATAGCCATAATTAATAACCACCCCATACCCGCAGCGCCATACATAGATAATAAATTGAACGGGTCTTTCAGCATATCGAAAGCCTGAGACAATTCTCCGCCCCTATTCCATAAATTCAGCATAATAGGAACGACCCCGCAGAAATTCAGCATCGCGACCGTTATCGACGCATTTTTTTCCTCGCGCTGGTCAACCATCCAGGCCGCATAACTTGGAATCATGCCAAAAAACAAAACAACCGCAAAGGGCAGCATTAAAACGCCCATTGTTAACATCAATAAAAGTCCGACCATCGATTTAAATCCCGATGACCCCTTCCCAGATTGCTGTACGGTTGCTGCTTTTCCCATGTTAAATCTTCAAAAAATATAAATATAATAATACCGCCATAAAGAATAAGGTGATTGTTACAGCAAAACCAACGGCTGTACGCTCGCCTTTTATCTTGGCTATATCCGCCTGCTTGATCCGCATCTCTTCCAAATTAGCCAAACGAAGTGAAATGACCGCATGCTCCATCGCCGCGCGCTTAAACATTTCTTCATCCAAGGTGCGATCTTCTTCATTATCGACAAATTTTAATATATCTGCCACAGAACCGGATTTTGCAGCTGCCGTAACAGAATCGGTGATACGTTTCCGGCGAGCAATGTTCCTGAATCTATTTAAGACCGGCCTTAGAATATCGAGACACCATTGGGTCAGCCCTTGCAACTCGCGCATTTTATACACACGCTGCATTTTTACCAATAATTGCATCATCGCTATGATTTGATGAACCTGATCCGCGGGTGGACCCATATTACGCAAATCGCCATCTTTTACCTCATTCATCCTTGCTCCGATAAAAGCGGCGACATGACGATCAAACGGCAAGGCCGGCCGATCCGATCGGTTGCCCATTTTATTAAATACTTGCAACAACTGATCTGGTGACGTCACATAATGGTCTTTCAATGCCGGGGATAAACAGGGCATTTCTGGATTCAATTCATAGATACAACGTTCCAGACCGAAACCTATCTGCTTATTTTCAATCAATGAAGGTATTGTTTCAAAAGTACCTTGTAGATCGTGCATTGTTTGATTTTTCTTCGCTTGCAGTCCCAACCAAATCAATGGCAACTTACTGGTAATCATTTGAGTGATTAAAGTGGTGCGTTCATTATCTCCCTGCGCCATCGCTAAAGCCGCGCCGATGCCATCGGCTTTACAGGTAAAATTGCGGAAATGCAGCGGCCCATCTTTATCCAAAGCCGCGCACGCCCTGGCCATCAAAACATCATCCGGAATATTTTTGTTTATAGAACCTGACGGATTGATGCTTTTTTGTACTTCATCGGCCAATTTTTCGTCGGTCAATGACCGGCGCAGCCAATTGTCCAAGGATTTATTGCGAATGATCTCCGCACCCATAACCCAATCCCTGGACATTGCATAGGTAAGAGTGGACGCCAATAAATGATTTTTTCCATCGATAGTCATAGGACGCGACGCACGGCGCGGCGATCGTTGTGTACGTATAGCCTGCCGACTGCCGCGAAACCACGCTTCAACATCTTCGAGATTCCATCGGTCTTCCTCAAGGTCGACAATCATCCCCCGCGCCGCCTCCAGAATTGAAGCCGGAATAGGAAATTGACCGGCATATATATTAAACGATCCTTCATCCATCCGGCGATTGATTAAATCTTCGAGTGACATGGACTGCACGGGATTTCGGCCAATAGCCAGGAACAACATTAACGTGCCCAATGCAAAGATATCATCCATCACACTGCCTTCACCGCGTGCCGCCGGATCGCACATGGCAACGTCCAACGGTTCATAAGCGGGAGGCTGCAAAAAAGCTGCGGGAGTCGAATACGGCTCGCCAAAAACAATTTTCTGTTTGCTAATATCTTCCCAATATAGATTTTCCAGCCGCAGTCCGCGAAAACTGACATTACGGCTGGCATATCCGCGCATCGCGGTGATAACCGGTTGTGCGACTAAACGCATAATGTCCTGTTCCGACATTTTTGGGAAAGGTCCGCCATCTTTAGGCAATAACTTATCTCCCATAGGACGTTGAATCACGATAGCCATTCTTTTATCGTGCGATGCTGGCCAGTCGACCGGACCATAATCTAGAATCTGGCAAATACCTTCTGCACCCATTGCAACTACTTCTTTGATCACACGAATACGAACGGGCATCCCGGGTTTGCAAAGCATAGCCATGCAACGGCGGCTGCTTCCCAATTCGATCGCTTCGAATGCCTGGGCGCAAACCGTATCGAACATCGGCAATCTGGCGCCGGGAATGATTTGAAATAAATTTTTAAGTAGAACACCATCGTTACTTGGCCTGACGACCGCCGGATTTTCTTGCCGATGGATATTATTGAAGGCTGGCGCTTCAGTATTTTGGGACACAATAGCAGCCGGCGCGGCATTTTTTTCGCCGCCCAACATCGTTCCTGGATTCATTGTCGTCGTGACCATAATTCCTCAATGAATGAAATCGAATTTCTGCATTCGCGGTTTCACTCAATAACTACCTGCAAAATAGGAATAATCCTGTAGAACCATGATAAAATAATATCTTAAAAACTTACTTAAAATGCCTCGCGATTATTACGCTTTATTAAATTTTAACGGAAATTTAAGATTCGTCTCCATTTACGCAATGTAAACGATTGTATGTCATAATTTTATTACTACCAGGAGGGTAGTAACCCGCATAGCCATTGGGGCAGATTTGGCTTTGTGGGCAGGGCATATAGATCCCAAGTAGGGTCATTAGTGGCTTTAAAAATAGCATCCAATATCGGAGCGTCTATCGCTCTCCGAGCGCTCAATCAATCTGATCGGGCGATGACTGCCTCATTGTCAAAACTATCTTCCGGCTCCCGCGTCCAATCTGCCAGAGATGACGCCGCCGCTCTTGCCATCGGCTCCCGCCTC
>SHNJ01000011.1 GCA_004295055.1 Alphaproteobacteria bacterium
CCATGTTCACCAGCAAACAAATTCTTGTTCAAGCCGGTGTTTCGATGCTAGCTCAAGCGAACCAAGCTCCGCAAAACTTGTTACGCTTGTTCCAACAGTAATAAGAGAGACCTTATAAAGAGGAAGGGGAATAACTCCCCTTCCTCCAAAAGCAAAAAGACAGGGTAGCCTGCGAGTTTTTTTAGGAGGAGTAGTAAAATGGACCTGAATTTATCAGCCTATGGTCCAACGATACAGGGCGAGAAATTCGAGACGCCCATGGACCATAAGATACAAAGCACCAGCGGATTCCAAGGTGTGCAGACATCTGTTGAAAAACAGTTCGAACGCGCCTTGTCTCAAGGTGATCAATCTGCCGACGCCCATCTAAGAAAGCGTGGACAGTATATCATCGACGAGAAAACCCGACGGGTGTATTACCAGACCAAAGACCTAGTCACTGGAGATGTACAAAAATTTCCAAGTGAAGCGCAGTTAAGAGCTGCGGCTGCCTTAAAAGAGCAGTTAGAGAAAGAACTACCGACTGTAGATCGTCAACAAGAAGTTAAACTCCACCCGCCTGGCGACATACTCGATGCCAAAGCGTAACAGTAAGAAATAAAATTACATAAAATTTTATTTTTTATGGTCGATTTTAGCTAATCGTTAACACCCTACAGGTAGGATGGGAATTATGGTCTCAGTAGATACCAGTCGTTTAGTCGTAGGCAGTGACGGTCGGACATCGTTTTCCGGCTTGGGCTCTGGCATTGACTTTGAAGCCGCCGTCGAATCGATGGTCACGGCCAAACGCGTTCCAATCGATAAGCTCAAGACTAAAATTAGCGATAACGGCAAGCAAATTTCCGCTTATGCGGATTTAACCGCGAAACTTACCGCCGTTCGGGAATCTTTGAATAAATTGCGCGGCGTTATCAGCGCCGACCGCAGCACCAATATTTTCTATAATAAAGAGACTTTTGCTTCTTCCAGCAGAGCCACTTCGCTATTATATAACCCAAATCGTACTACCGCATCCGCAGCAGCGAGCTTGCTTGGGGTTACCGTCACTAACCAGGCGGAAAAAGGCAGTTATGAATTTGAAATTCTGCGTACCGCGAAAGCGCAAAAAGATTCCAGCCAATTGATTCAATCGACCTATGAACTGGATCGTGGCGGCACATTTACGGACGACAATACCGCGATGAACGTTTTGGATCCAAGCTTCGCCGGCGGCAGTTTCAAAATCAACGGCAGCACCATCACGGTCGATGCCGATGATACGCTTCAGGAAATTCGGGATAAAATCAATCTAGTTACGGGTGCTGGCGTTACCGCCAGCATATATAACCCAGGGGCCGGCGACTTCCGCTTATCTCTAACCTCCAATACTGCTGGCGTTGCTATTACTTATAATGATGACGCAACCAACGATACCTTGACCAAGTTGGGCATTTTAGACGGCAGCGACGCGGTTGCAAATCGGGTTCAAAAAGGCATTTCCGGCCGCACCGGCGCCTTGAATGACTTAATTCCAGGGTTTACCGGCGGCACATTCAGCATTTTCGGCCACGACGTTACCCTCGAAGCCACTAGTTCATTGGTGGACGTGCGTGACCGCATTAATGCGGCCAACACGGGTGTAAGCGCGACGATTCTTCAAGCTTCATCGACCGACTTCTATTTGATTCTTACCAATAACGATACTGGCGAAGTCGTCACTTACAGCGATCCTTCGGACGTATTGGCGGATTTGGGCGTATTAAATCCAGACGACAGCGTTGCAAACCAATTACAGGCTTCGCAAACAGCGCAATTCACGGCCAATGGGCTGCGCGATCTAAGCCGCAAACGGTCGGACATTATCTATAATCCTGGCGCTACTCTAAGCACACTGGCGCCTGGTTTAGTCACATCAGGCCCTCAATCCTTTCAGATCAGCAGTGGCGTTACCTTTACGGTCAATTACAATGACACCATGACCGCCAACCAATTAATCGATGCCGTCAATACCGCGGCCGGTATTGCTGGGTCCGATGTCACCGCCAGCTTAGAAACCGTCGAAGGCGGCAACGGCGGGTACAGAATTATTATCAAAGATGCTTCTGGCGATCCTGTTACTTTGGGCGCGGACACCGGCGGATTTCTGAATGCCTTTACATTCTCCGATCCCCGCATTCTGGAACGCAGCAGCAATACGGTCAGCGACCTGGTTCCAGGCATGACTTTGAATCTGTTCGCGGCCGAAGGCGGCACGACCATTAAAGTGGATGTCGAACAGAATTTAACAGATGTAAAAACCCAAATCGCCAATTATGTGCAAGCCTATAACGATTTGATTCATTTCATGAATGAACAGATCAAAGTGGATCCTGTTACTGGCCAGCCAACCGAAGATACAGGCGCCTTGTTTGGTTCCTCCGTTCTTTCGGACGTAAAATCCAGAATTAGCATTCTTATTTCCACCAGCATCGCCGGCGTTAACAGCAGCTTTGCCGCTTTGGGCAATATCGGTGTTAAATTCGTCAATAACAACGAAGTAACCGATCCTTTAAACTACAACACTATGACAATCGACGAACAGAAATTGGATCAGGCATTATTAAACAATGCCGACGATGTTCGCAAATTGTTCACGTTTGACGGCACAACCAACGATTCACGCTTTACCATTACTGGTTTCGATGGCGCGATGGAATATAATACATCCGGCATCAGTATCAATTTCACGCATGATGGCACCACTTTTACTTCCGCCGATATTGGTGGCGACAGCAGCGCCGTTGAAATTGTCAACGGCAACACTTTGAAAATTAAATCCGGCCCCGCCAAAGGCATGATTTTATTTTATAACGGCGGCGCGGACACCGGAACAATAACCGCCAATTATACCGTCGGTTTAGGCGCCAAATTATTTAGCGAATTGGACGAAATTCTGACCCTGGATACCGGTACGGTCGATGCCGAAGTCGATACCTTGAAAAAATTAAACACCACTACCCAAGAACGCATTGACCAAATGAATTTACGGATTGAATCTTTCCGTCAAGCGCAATTAGAAAAATTTTACCGCATGGAGCAGGCAATGTCCCGTGCGAACAGCATTCTGGACAGCTTGAAACAAACGACGGATGCCCAAAATAAAAGAAATTAATTAAACCCATGAAAGACAGGACGTCTTTCGGAGGAAAAGTTGGTACAGAAGAACGCCCATAAAGTCTATGCACAACAGCAAATATACACCGCATCGCCTGCCAAGTTAGTATACATGCTGTACGATCACGCGATCGGTGCATTGCGTGACGCCATCAAGGCCATTGAAGAAAACAATATCGAAAAGCGCTGGAAATCCAACACTAAGGCTTGTGAAATTATTACCCACTTATGGACCACGCTGGATATGGAAGGCGGAGGTTCGATCGCGCAGAACCTGGATCAATTATTCGGTTTTATGCTGACCAAACTTCCTGAAGTCGATTTCAAAAACAACCCGCAACCCGCAAAAGATGTAATCACATTGCTGGAACCTTTGCGCGATGCGTGGAAAGAATTACTGGAAACCAAAACCGAGCAAGAATTGGCTCAGGCCGCCGCGGATGTACGCACCGACAATCCTGCCCTGCCGACAACAGAACAAGTGGTAACAGGACAAGCCGCGTCATCCACCCCTGCTCCCGAATCCACTGCGCCAAAAGCGCCGGTGCCAACGACATACGCCAAATCTTTCGCGGCGCCTCTGCCACCTAAATCGCCGGACGGCAAAAATAACCAATCGGTTTCCGTTTCGGCTTAAATTCCAAATCAATATTGATGATTTCTCCGGCAGATTTTGCCGGATAATTCTTTTCGCTTATAGTCCAATAAATCGATTCATTTAAAATCAATCACTTAAATTTTGGCCTGTTTTTTGCTTTGTATGCCCGTGGTTGCCGAAAGGCAAGTAAGCCGCTGTGTATCATAACGCAAGTTATGATGTCACAAGTATATTTAAGGTATATGGAGAACAACAATGGCTCTGAATTTAATTACCAACCAAACCGCCAGTATCGCGCATCGCAACTTGGTACAATCCGATCGTGAGATGACCAATTCCTTGGCCAAATTATCGTCCGGCCAACGCGTTGTTTCGGCAAAAGACGATGCTGCTTCCATGGCCATCGGCTCCCGCATCAAAGCAGACGTCGCCTCGTTACGTCAAATTCAAGTTAACAGCACCCAAGCCATCTCGCTCTTGCAAGTCGCCGAAGGCGCTCAAGCCCGCGTGTACGATATGCTGGTGCGTTTAAAATCCCTTGCATCGCAAGCTGGTTCTTCCCAATTGTCCAACACCGAACGCGGCATGTTGGATACAGAATATCAACAGTTACTCGACGAGATCGATCGCGTCGCCGCAGGCACCACCTTCAACGGTACAAGCCTCGTTAATGCCAGCGTCAATCGCACCTTAGGCGATTTCTTGGCCGGCAGCGGCGTATGGGATTTTGCTCATGGCGGTTTAGAAGGCGCGAACTTGACCTTCAGCCAAACTACCGATGCCAACAGCAACATGATATTCACCGTCAACAACGGTACCCAAAACTTAACCGGCAGCTTGGCTTCCAATCTGCTTGCTAACGGCGCTTTCATTTCCGGCACCGCTGTCCGTTTGACATCCACCACCGCGGGTGACAACGCCTATGTCAGCATTTCATTTGCTCAAGGCACCAATATGGTGGCCGCATCGCAATCTGGCCGTGTTACCGTTGCTAACGCCACAGGCGCGAATGGACTCAGCTACAATAACTTCAGATTCAAAGTAGGCATCGCCGCGAATCCAAGCGACAACGAAATCAGCTTGAATTTGCGTGGCATCAATACCAAAGCACTGGGTTTGAATGCCGCTACTATCAGCACCCAAGCTCGCGCGGATGCCGC